>NZ_JBFUGG010000014.1:0-127291 GCF_056403035.1 Flavobacterium sp. P3_A6
CGATCATCGAACAGGAAGCGCAGATGCGTTTGCTGGAAAAGGTAAAAAACCATTCGGGACACCAAAGTTTATTGGCACTGCGCCCTGCCGATGCCATTGAAACTTCCGTGGCTTGGGATATGGCTTTGAAAAACACCAAAACGCCAACGGCTTTAATCCTTTCCAGACAAGGCATAAAAGATATTCCAGCAGCTAAAACTTCAAGATACGATGAAGCAACTGGAGCCAAAAAAGGCGGTTATTTGGTAAAAGAAACCACAAATCCAGACATCACTTTAATTGCAAACGGGTCGGAAGTTTCGACGCTTATCGATGCTGCAGTGATCTTGGAAAAGGAACACAATCTAAAAATAAACATTGCTTCCATTATTTCAGAAGGCTTGTTTAAAACGCAGTCTAAATCATATCAAGAAAGCATTATCCCAAAAGAAAAACTAGTTTTCGGACTCACCGCAGGTCTTCCTGTAAACCTTGAAGGACTCATTGGCGACAGCGGAAAAGTAGTAGGACTGGACCATTTTGGCTATTCGGCTCCAGCGAGCGTTTTGGACGAAAAATTCGGATTTAACAGCCACAGCGTTTCTGCAGAAATATTAAAATATATTGAAGAGAGTGCTCAGATATTGAGCAATTAAGACTTTAAGAAACTAAGTAAAAAACTTAGATTCTCAGTATCTTAGAAACTTAACAACTATTAAAAAAAATTAAAAACTCAGAATCTTAGATTCTCTAAAAAAAACAAAAACCATGAAATTTTTTATCGATACAGCAAATTTAAAAGACATCAAAGAAGCCAATGATTTAGGAGTATTGGACGGAGTAACTACAAACCCTTCGCTAATGGCGAAAGAAGGAATCACCGGAGCCGACAATATCATTGCGCACTATGTAAAAATATGTGAATTGGTGGATGGCGACGTAAGCGCCGAAGTAATTTCGACTGATTTTGACGGAATGGTTGCCGAAGGAGAAAAATTGGCAGCATTGCATCCGCAGATCGTGGTTAAAATCCCAATGATTAAAGACGGAGTTAAAGCCATTAAATATTTTTCGAACAAAGGAATCAGAACCAACTGTACATTAGTGTTCTCTGCAGGTCAGGCATTGCTTGCCGCCAAAGCTGGAGCAACTTACGTATCTCCATTTATCGGAAGACTTGATGATATTTCTACAGATGGCTTACAGCTGATTGAAGACATCAAATTAGTTTATGACAATTATGGCTATGAGACTCAAATTCTGGCAGCTTCTGTGCGTCACGTCATGCATATTATAAATTGTGCCAAAATTGGTGCCGATGTAATTACTGGACCATTGAGCGCAATCGAAGGTTTACTAAAACATCCGCTTACCGACAGCGGATTGGCAACATTCTTGGCGGATTACCAAAAAGGCAATAGTTAGGACTAAAGTACCTTTAAAAAAAACACTCTTAGCCTAATACATGTTCTTGTATTGTGTCTATGTAATAAAATAATAGGGCAATTGATTGCCCTATTATTTTATATGAGCCCCGTATTACTTTTTCAAGCCTAGACCATAACCATAAATTAGTAAAAATGAAAAATATCTTATCCTCCCTGATTGTCATATGCTTTTGTTTAAGCGGTCATGCTCAAAATTTTCAAAAAACAAGTCATGGGATTAAAACTGTTGCAAATGGCAACACTGTTGAAATACAATTTTATAGTCCGTCTATTGTGAGAGTTATCAAATTCCCTGTAGGCAAATCTTACTCCAAAGAAAGTCTTTCAGTAGTTTTAAACCCTTCCCAAACAACTTTTACAGCCAAAGAGGACAACAGGTTTATAGCCTTAAAATCAGATAAATTAAGCATAACGATAAATGCTACGTCTGGAGATATAACATTTGGCACAGCTTCAGGAAAGCCACTGTTAAAAGAGAAACCTGAGGGAACAAAATTTGTCCCTTTTAATGATGCCGGAGTTAATTCATATAATGTGTATCAATCCTTCAATTTAGATAAAGAGGAACCTATCTATGGTTTGGGTCAGCATCAAAGAGGAAATTTAAACCAAAGGAACCAAAAATATCATCTGGAACAGGGAAATACTGAAGATGCTGTAACCTTTTTCCAATCCGTAAAGGGTTACGGACTGTACTGGGACAACTATTCTCCGACCGAATTTACGGATGATGCAAACGAAACCTCTTTTAAATCGGAAACTGGAGATGGTGTAGACTACTATTTTATGTATGGAGGCAATGCCGATGGGGTGATTGCCAATATGAGAGAACTCACAGGAAAAGCTCCAATGTTTCCATTATGGACATATGGTTTTTGGCAAAGCAGAGAACGTTATAAAAGCCAAGATGAATTAGTAAATGTAGTAAAAAAATACCGCGAGCTGGGCGTTCCGCTAGATGGTATTATACAGGATTGGCAATATTGGGGTAATAATTATCTATGGAATGCCATGGATTTCTTAAATCCAGAGTTTTCAAATCCTAAAAAAATGATCGACGATATTCATGGTCTTAATGCTCATATGATAATTTCGATCTGGTCTTCTTTCGGGCCTGAAACCAAGGCTTACAAGGAACTGAACAAAAAAGGAATGCTTTTTAATATAAGAACCTGGCCTGAATCGGGTATTGAAACTTGGCCTCCCAACCTTGATTATCCTTCGGGGGTAAGAGTATATGACCCTTATAATCCTGAAGCACGCGACATATACTGGAAATATGCCAACGCCGGTTTATTTGCCAGAGGCATAGACGGATGGTGGATGGATTCAACAGAACCCGACCATTTTGGGGCAAAACAGGAAGATTATGATACCCAAACATATCTGGGCTCATTCCGTAAAGTACGTAATGCCTTTCCGCTGATGACTGTAGGCGGCGTGTATGACCATCAGCGCAAAACCACTTCAGATAAACGTGTATTTATCCTAACTAGGTCAGCCTTTGCCGGTCAGCAGCGTTATGGAGCCAATACATGGTCAGGCGATACAGGTTCTAGTTGGGAAACACTTCGTAATCAGATACCGGCCGGTTTAAATTTTTCGCTTAGCGGAATTCCGCATTGGAACTCTGATATAGGTGGTTTTTTCGCAGGAGCATATAATACAGGGAACGGAGGAACTGGCTCTAAAAACCCTTTGTATCAGGAGCTGTATGTTCGCTGGATCCAGTTCGGTACATTTAATGCGATGATGCGTTCTCATGGTACGGATATCCCGAGAGAGATATACCAATTTGGGAAAAAAGGAGAACCGATATATGATGCTATAGATAAATTCATCAACCTGCGTTATGCGTTGTTGCCATATATCTATTCTACTTCGTGGGAGGTTACCAACAAACAATCCAGTTTTATGCGTGCCCTATTTATGGACTTTGCAAATGACAAAAAAGTTTGGGACATCAATAATCAATACATGTTTGGCAAATCCATTCTTGTAGCTCCAATTGTCCAAGCTCAATATACTCCTGAAACTATAGTAAAAGTAAATGAAGAAAGTGGATGGGATAAACAGGATTCTAAAAGGAATGATGCAAAAGACACTGTAGACTTTACTTCAGAAAAAACGAGAAAAGTATATTTGCCTGAAGGGAATGTCTGGTATGACTTCTGGACAAATGAAAAACTCAATGGTGGCCAAGAGATTACAAGAAAAACGACAATTGACATGATTCCGCTCTATATTAAGGCGGGAGGCATAATTCCTGTGGGGCCACAGGTACAGTATGCCACAGAAAAAAAATGGGATGATCTTGAAATAAAGATATATTCTGGTGCAGACGGCACCTTTACACTCTATGAAGACGAGTTTGACAACTACAATTATGAAAAAGGAGCATACACGGAAATAGAATTTTCATGGAATGATGCATCGCAAAAATTAACTATTGCCTATAGAAAAGGGTCATACAAGGGAATGCTCCTTAATAGAAAATTTACTATTATACTGTCTTCTGGACAAAAGAAAGCAGTAAATTATGATGGTAAAAAAACGGTAGTAAAATTTTAGATTACACAGTAGAAAAAATATCACTTGAGTTTTTTCATTTTTAAAACTTAAATTTAACCACAATAAAAAAGGAAGTTTCTGTCGAAGAAACTTCCTTTTTTATTTATTTCAGAATTAAAACTAATTAATTCTTCTTAAAAATTTATAGCAAAATCATTCAAGAGTTTGGCATCATATTTCTCTTTGTCAAAAGTATACAGATAAGAACCTTTTCTTGATGATGTCATGTCTTTCTCATCCAATTTTATCAGGATATCCAATGAATTTATTTTGCTGATAAAATTTCTCTTATCAATTTCTTTGTCCAAAATCGATTCATACAATTTAAGCAACTGACTCATTTTAAACTTTTCGGGCAAAAGTTCAAAACCAACAGGCCGCATCGACGTTCTGTAGCGCAATCTTCTGATGGCATGTGCCAACATCTTATCGTGGTCAAAAATCAGTTTTGGAACTTCCGAAACACTAAACCATTTGGCATGATAATTCTGAATCAATTCAGCATTATGGTTTTCAATATTTATCAAAGCATAATAAGCAACCGAAATCGTCCTTTCAACTGGATCACGGTCTATTTCACTATACGTGTAAAGCTGCTCCATATAAATATCATTAAATCCTGTATAAGTATTTAAGACCCTAATGGCTGCATCATCTAATACCTCTTCTTTCTTAAGAAATCCTCCCATTAATGACCATTTTCCTTTTTCGGGTTCAAAATCCCTTTTAATCAAAAGAATTTTCAACCCTCCTTCATCAAATCCAAAGATGATACAATCGACCGCTAAAAGAACTTTATCTTCTGTACTATAACTATTTAACATATTTACATTTATATATATGATGTAAATATAAGAACTTCCTCAAAACTACCAAATTAATTTAGTGTGGTTTACACACTAATACTGCCTAGATCATAGAATATCGACTTTAAGTTACTGATTATCTGAATTTTTAATTAGAATTACGATTTTTTACACTATAGATTAAGTGCTGAACTAAACAATCAAAATTGTACTAAAACATCCCGTTACAAGTTGTTTTTAGAAAGCAAACAGAATAATTAAGTGTTAAAAATACATTTAAATCTATTTTTTAACTGATTTCAAGAGTCAAAAGGAGTTTTTTTCAATAAATTTTAACAAGTTTAATATTATGTTTTTAATAAAAATTTAGATGATGCTGAAAAAAATCAAATCAATTATTTAAAATTKAAAAAAATATTTATATTGTTGATTTACAGCATATTAAAAATAACGAAAACGTTTTTCAGTTACAAAAAATACACATATTCCTGCATTTTAAACTATATTTTAGGATATCCGTTTTTTTTATTGACTTTTTTTATCAGATTAATTTGTTTTTATGTTTTTTTTTTATTTAAATTTACAAATGTAAAAACTACACTTATAATTAACCCAAAATGCAATCAGTATGACAACAAACCACAGATTATTTTTTTATTGCAATTTTTTATTGCCTAAAAAAGAATGGCTAATAGCATTATTTATGATGCTCTTTAGTGTTTATGTATCGGCTCAACAGGCTGGTACTGTGACAGGAAAAATTACTTCCGACAAAGACGGAATGCCACTGCCAGGAGTAAATATTTTAGTTAAAGGAAGCTCAACCACTGCTTCTACAGGATTTGACGGCCAATATTCTATCAGTGCCAAACCTACAGATGTACTTGTTTTCTCGTACGTAGGGTATGAAACTAAAGAATTAACTATTTCTAACCGTACACAAATCAATTATGCCCTAAAAGATGACAACAACAAATTGAATGAAGTTGTTGTAATTGGATACGGAACGCAAAAGAAAGCGGATCTTACTGGTTCCGTTAGTATTATTAATGCGCAAGACGCAAAAAAAACAATCAGCTATGATGTAGCAAAAATGCTTCAGGGACAATCGGCTGGGGTTACTGTTCAATCATCTGGTGAGCCAGGTGGATTTGTAAACATTAAAGTCAGAGGAATATCGTCTTTCAAAAACAATAATCCACTTTTTATTATAGATGGTATTATTGTTAATGACCCTTATGATTTCGCTCCTGGAGATATTGAATCCATGCAAATATTAAAAGATGCATCTGCTGCAGCAATTTATGGAGTTCGTGGGGCAAATGGTGTTGTCATCATAACGACAAAAAAAGGGAAAGCAGGTAAAATAAACATGTCCTTTAAATCATTGTTTGGCGTACAGAATGCAATAAAACGGTGGTCATTAACAGATAGAGTAGGATACCAAACTATCACAAGTGAAGCAGAAAGGAATAAAAATATTCAAAGTGGAGAGGCTATAAACATAGCACCAGGTAACAATCCTGCAAGCCCATCGTACATCAATAATGTAGATACGGATTGGCAAGATGCTGCTTTTAAAACCGGGACAATTCAAAACAGTTCGCTAAATGTAAATGGCGGAGCCGAAAGTTTGGGTTACAACATGAATGTGGATTACTTTAAAAACAAAGGTTATATAGAAACACCACAAGACTATGAGAGAATTTCAACAAACATAAACTTAACGGGTAAAAAAGACAAGATAAGTTATGGAGCAAAAGTAGCCTATACTCAATCAAACAAAGCTTCTTTCAACGAATATAATGCTGGACAATCTCCTATAAGCGATTTATTGAGTGCTATCCCAACAATGCCAGTTTATGACAGTAACAGATTAGGCGGATATGGAGGAACAGATAATGCTACGCAAAGGGCAATATCCATGAATGTCATTGGTTTCAACAATTTAATAGAAAATACGACCAAAAGAAATCACGTTCTAGGTAATCTTTGGTTTCAAGCTGAAATATTCAAAGGCTTTAAATATAAACTTAGCGGAAGTTATGATAGACTTGATGTCCAAAACAGAAAATATAATCCACAAAGCGATTTAGGATGGTATTACGTAACAGAAGCTGCAGAAGCTGCTTTAGACGTATCCAACTCAAATACATCCACAACAAGCTTAGATAACATTTTCACTTATGAAATTACATTGGGCAACCATAAAATAGATGCGTTGGCAGGATTAGTACAACAAAATATTGATTTTTACAATCATTGGTCAAGAGGTGTTGGCTATCCAACTGGCACAATAGCTGAAATACAATATGCTAACGCTGGCATTTCAGCTGGAGAATACAACAGCAAAGAAACTACTAAGTCTTACATTAGCAGATTAAATTATAGTTTTAATGATTTATATTTCATAACAGCAAACTTCAGACAGGATAAATCTTCAAAATTTGCACCAGAAAACAATACTGGTAATTTTTATGGTGTTTCGGGAGCTTGGAAATTGAGTAATGAAAAATTCATGAGCTTACCAAGTTGGTTCAACACAATAAAATTAAGAGGAGGATATGGAGAGTTAGGAAACCACACCATAGGTCTTTATGCATATGCTTCAACTCTTAATTCTTTTGCAGCATACAATTTCAATAACACATTGGCAAACGGAACAACTTCTGTAAGAACAACTGACCCAGACATTACTTGGGAAACTACGGCTACGACAAATTTCGCTTTGGATTTGGCTTTTTTCAATAATAAATTGCAATTTACGGGAGAATATTACATTAAAAAATCATCAGATTTACTACTTAATTTCCCTATTCCATATTCAACAGGATCCATTTCATATGCTGGTGGTGGATTCGCGAATCCAGACATAGAAACGAACGCTGCTTCATTGCAAAACAAAGGTTTAGAATTTACTGCATCATATAGAAATGATGACCACGCTTTTAAATATGGTATTTCAGCTAACTTTAGCACATTAAAAAATAAAGTTTTAAGTTTAGGCAAAACGAATTCACCTATTTATGGTGCGGCTTCAAAAACAGAAGTAGGACGTTCAGTGGGTGAAATTTACGCATATCAGACTGATGGTATATTTCAAAATGTGGGAGAAATTGCTTCATCAGCAACACAAACCAATGCAGGAGTGGGAGACATCAAATTCAAAGACCAACTAACAGTGGATACTGATGGTGATGGTGTGAACGATAAAGGCGATGGTATAATCAATGACAAAGACAGAATATATCAAGGTGTAACTATACCTAAATATTATTACGGTTTGACGTTTAACGCCGAATACAAAAATTGGGACATGTCATTAATGTTTCAAGGTGCCGGAGGAAATAAAGTATTTAATGGTATGTACCGCAATTTAATGTTAGGAGACTATGGAAATCATCATACAGATGAATTAAATTACTGGACACCAACCAATACAAATACAAATGTTCCAAGACCAATTATTGGAGATCCAAATGCAAATGCAAGAGATTCCAATCGATTTATTGAAGATGGTGATTACGTAAAATTACAAAATTTTGAAATTGGATATTCATTACCAATCGGTCCGAAAAGCCCAATACAAAAAGTTCGTCTATACGCAAATGGACAAAACTTATTAACAATAACAAATTATCGTGGATATGACCCGGACTTCAACAGCAACGATGGACTGCTGTCAAGAGGCTATGATGGGGGATCTTTTCCAAACCCAAGAACATTGTCTTTGGGAGTTCAAGCTAATTTTTAAAAAAAGATAAAATTTAACATATATACATATGAAAAATAAAAATATAAAATACTTAATCTTATTTCTTTCACTTGCTTTAACAACAAGTTGTGTAAGCGATGATGATTTAGTTCAGGTTAATCCAAACGAAGCTTCATCCGAATCTTTTTGGAAAACAGATGCAGACGCATTAAAAGGATTGAATGCAGCATACAGCAGTCTTTTAAATGAAGGAACCTATATGAGAAGCTCCCCTCTTTTGTTGGATTTAAAGGGTGATGACACTCGCAGTAACAGTCCTTGGGGATCTATGAAAAATGTGGGATATTTCAATTCTAATGTTTCAGATCCAGCAATTTATGGATGGGCATTTAGAGAATATTATCAAGGAATTAATCGTGCCAACCAGGTTTTAATAAATGTGCCAAATATTACTTTTACCGACGAAGCACTTAAAAATAGAATTTTAGGACAGGCTTATTTTTTAAGAGGATTATATTTATTTCATTTAGTAAATATGTTCAAAAACGTGCCAATACCTTTGGACTTATCTGTATATCATCAACAAAAAAGCCAGGCAGAAGGTTGGACGCAAGTTATGGACGATTTTAAGCAAGCTGCTGCTTTATTACCAGCTACTTATAGTGGCATTTCAGGAATAGACACAACAGTTGAAGCAGGAAAAGGTTTGGGGCGCGCAACAAAAGGAGCCGCTTTAGGATATTTGGGAAAAGCTTATTTATTCACCAAAGATTTTGAAAATGCTAAGAAAACTTTTAAACAGGTAATTGATTTAGGTGTATATTCTTTAGTTTCTAACTATGCCGATAATTTTACGGATACTAATGAGAATAACTCAGAATCACTATTTGAGGTACAGTTTAGCAGAGCAGTAGGCGGTGTTGGTTTGAGTTGGGGAGGTATTCCAGCATCTGACTGGGGAAAAACATCTGCCAGAGCGATTACTTATGGAGCTGCTGCTTTTGGGTTCAAAGATGTACAACCAACATTTACATTGTTAAATGAATTTCAACAAGAAAAAACGAAAACAGGTGCACTTGACCCTCGTTTGGATGCTACAATTTTTTATTTAAAACCTGGAGGTGCTACACCGATATACCAAACGACATTCGAAATACAATATAAAAATTCACCTGCAGATTTAAATGATATTTATTGCAAAAAATATGAAAATGGAGGCGGTGCATTTGCAAATGAATACGATTGGCGTTCAGGAAATAACGAACGTTTACTTAGATATGCTGATATTCTTTTGATGTATGCTGAATGTTTAAATGAAACTGGCGATACTCCGGGTGCTTACACTTACATCCAAATGGTGAGAGACCGTGTAAATTTACCAAACTTAAGTACTGCAAAACCTGGACTTAGTCAAGCTGGTATGAGAGACCAAATCGGACACGAAAGATTCTTAGAATTTGCACTTGAAGGCCACCGATTCGATGACATTCGCCGTTGGGGATGGTTGCAGGATCCTACAAAATTGGCTTGGTTAAAATCAAGAGATGCTGAATTTAATTCGTATGCTCCAGGAAGAGAATTCTTCCCAATACCACAATTAGAAATAGATACAAACGAGTTTCCAATAACACAGAACGATAGTTATTAAATTTATTTGAGTTAGTTAGTTTTAAAATCATGTGGTAGCCTCTAAAAGGATACCATGTGATTTTATAACATAAAAACTAATCAAAAAAAATAAGTTTTAATTAAAAATACTAATAACATATTTTATGAAAAACACAAAATTGATTGCTTGTATTTTATTATTTGGAATGCTTATTGTTAGTTGTCAAAATGAAGAAGCCAATACTGCTTCATCAGATATAATTAAAACATCTACCGGTACTGTAACAAACACTAAAAGTATAACAGCTAAGACCGTAACTGGTACTGTAGCATCACATGATCCTAGTACGATTGTAAAAAGCGGTGTCAACTATTATGTATTTACCACCGGAGACAATATCCCAATGACATATTCAACCAATTTAATCAATTGGTCTTGGGGAACATCTGTTTTTACTTCTACTCCAAGTTGGATAACCAGTTATGTTCCGGGTTTTACAAAAACATATTGGGCGCCTGATGTTGCTTGGTTTAATAATCGATGGAATATGTATTATTCTTGTTCTACTTTTGGTTCATCCACTTCAGCAATTGGTTTGGTAACTTCTCCATCTATTTCACAAAGTGCTGGCACAAAATGGACAGATAGAGGACGAGTAGTTTCATCTACCTCATCATCAGACGTAAATGCTATAGATCCTTCTATTTTGGTAGATGGCTCCAATGTATACATGGCGTATGGCTCTTGGCACGCAGGAATAGGCGTGGTACAAATTACTCCATCAACTGGAATGCCAATAGGAACTAGAACAATTGTAGCTGGAGGAAATTCAGCCTCTTGGGAAGCTCCTTGTTTAATTAAAGAAGGAAGCTATTATTATATGTTTGTAAACCGTGGTAACTGCTGCCAAGGAGTTAACAGTACTTATTACATTATTGTGGGCCGTTCTACAAGCCCGTTTGGACCATTTGTTGACAAAAATGGCGTAAACCTAACCGCTGGCGGAGGAACAACTGTACTAGCAACACAAGGAAACTATATTGGCCCTGGACATTTATCAAGAATTTCAGGCACTCAAAAAGGATCTGTACATTACTACGACGGAGCCGATAGCGGTAATCCAAAACTAGAAATTGTTTATTTTACATGGTCAAACGGATGGCCAACGCTTTCATATTAAAATTATCATATTATACATTAAAAAAAAGTCATGGGGTAAACTCCACAAAAGAACCCCATGATTTTATAAATCAGAAAAGACATGAAAAAGACATTTTTATTATTACTAGTTTTAACTTTTTGCGGCCAAACCGGTTTTGCACAAAAAGAAACTACAGCACTTACTATAAAAAATACTGCAGATGCACCAACAATCAACAAAAATATCTATGGCCATTTTGCAGAGCATTTAGGAAGGTGCATATATGGTGGCTTTTTTGTGGGTGACACTTCTAAAATACCAAATACTGCGGGTGTGCGTAATGATATTGTCAAGGCCTTAAAAGAATTAAAAATTCCAAATTTAAGATGGCCGGGTGGCTGTTTTGCAGACACATATCATTGGAAAGACGGTATAGGGCCTAAGGAACAAAGACCAACTATTGTAAACAAATGGTGGGGCGGTGTTACTGAAGACAACAGTTTTGGAACACATGATTTTTTAAACATGTGTGAATTACTTGGAGCAGAACCTTATTTATCTGGAAACGTAGGAAGCGGAACGGTTCAGGAATTAGCTGACTGGGTTCAGTACACCAACTTTGGAGGTAAAAGCCCAATGAGTGATCTGCGTAAAAAAAACGGGAGAACAGAACCTTGGAAAGTGAAATTCTGGGGAATTGGAAATGAAGCTTGGGGCTGCGGAGGAAATATGACCGCAGATTATTATGTTGGTGAATATAGAAAATTTGCAACCTTCATGTCTGATTGGGAAAACACAGGCGGTTTAACCCGCATAGCTTCCGGATCAAATAGTTCCGATTATAACTGGACCGAAACTTTAATGAAAGATATTCCCCTAAATATGTTGGGAGGAGTTGGAGTGCATCATTATGCTGTAATCAATTGGGATAAAAAAGGAGACGCAACAGATTTTACCGAAGACGGATATTTCCATACGATGAAATCAGCTTTAAAAATGGAAGAACTGGTAACTAAACATTCTGCTATCATGGATAAATACGATCCAGAGAAAAAAGTAGCGATGATTGTAGACGAATGGGGAGCTTGGTATGAAGTGGAAAAAGGAACAAATCCAGGTTTCCTATACCAGCAAAACACAATGAGAGATGCCGTTCTAGCCGGAGCGACATTAAATATTTTCAACAACCATGCCGACAGAGTCCGTATGGCGAACTTGGCACAATGCGTAAACGTTTTACAAGCTGTAATCTTAACCGATAAAGCAAAAATGATTACAACTCCAACCTATTCTGTAATGAAAATGTACAGTGTACATCAAGATGCCAAATTATTGCCAGTTACTTTTCAAACGCCTTTATACACTTTTAATGGAGAAACACTTCCTGCAATATCTGCATCTGCATCAAAAGATAAAAATGCTGCAATTCACATCTCATTAGTAAATGTTGATGCACAAAAAACAAACAAAATAGAAATTGATATAAATGATCTTGGCGTTAAAAATTTCACTGGAACAATATTAACGGCAGCTAAATTGCAAGATTACAATTCATTCGAAAACCCAAACAAAATTATACCAACAGTTTTTAAAGGTTTCGAAAACAAAAAAGGAAAACTTGAAATCACTATTCCTCCTTTCTCAATAGTTGTTTTAGAAGGAAAATAAAAACATACAGAAATGAATAAGTCAAATTCAATTTTAAGGTTAATGTTAAATACTGCAATTCTATTGTTAGTATTTACTGTGGCTAGCTGTTCTAAAGGAGATGATCCGGCACCGGATCCAACTCCGACACCCACACCCACTCCTACTCCGACTCCCACATTTCCAGGGCCAACCTATGCTGATAATTATTCGTCGATAGCTTCTTGGAGTACTAATTCGCAATGGAATTTGGCTAATGTGCATGATCCATCGGTAGCCAAATGTGGCGATTATTACTATATGTACCAAACAGATGCTTCTTACGGAAATGCAACTGATGGTCACGGACATTTTTTCTACAGACGTTCCAAAGACCTTATTACTTGGGAATTCATGGGATCATCTATGACCACGGCACCTGCTTGGGTAAAAGATTCTTTGAATAACAAGAGAGCCCGCATGAATCCGGCTCTGCCAGCCATCACAAACCCTAATTATGGATATTGGGCACCTTGTGTTCGAAAAGTGGGTAACAAATACCGTATGTATTATAGCATTGTAGTCGATAATCCAATAATCGGCACCAGTTTTGACAACTCTTGGAGTGAAAGAGCCTTTATTGGTTTGGCAGAAACCGATGATTTAGCCACAAATGTTTGGACAGATAAAGGAATGGTCGTTTGTTCAGAACCCGATGGCTTAAAACCATATTCATTTACAGGTACCCGAAATTGGGAAGATGCTTATTTTAAATTTAATGCAATTGACCCTAGTTTTATTGAAACTCCAGAGGGAGAGCAATACTTAATTTATGGCTCATGGCACTCAGGCATCGCTGCCTTAAAACTGAATCCAACAACAGGAAAACCAGATCAATTAAAAACCCTTGCCGATTATGGGACTCGTATCGCAACACGCAGTGCAACCAGCCGTTGGCAAGCTTCAGAAGGTCCAGAGATAATCTACAACTCCGATACTGGCTATTATTATTTATTTTTAGCCTATGATGGTCTTGATGTACCCTACAATACCAGAGTTTGCCGTTCCAAAAATATCATGGGACCTTTCGTGGGAATCAACGGTGCCAATGTAACAGCTGGCGCCGATTGCTGGCCAATGCTGACGCATCCTTATAGCTTCAATAATCATACTGGCTGGGTTGGAATTTCGCATTGTGCTATTTTCCAAAATCCAGAAACAAAACAATGGTATTACTCTTCACAAGCTCGTTTACCAGTAGGTGTTTCGGGAATTGCTGTTTCTAATGCCATAATGATGGGACATGTCCGCGAAATCCAATGGACAGAAGACGGATGGCCTGTAATTGCTCCCGAGCGTTATGCAGGCGTACCAGCTACAACCATTACCGAAGCTTCTTTTATTGGATCTTGGGAGCAAATTACTATGAATTATCAATATGCGACCATTCAAAAATCAGCTACTATTTATTTAACCGCAGATAAAAAAGTGAGTGGAGGCGTTTCTGGAACATGGTCGTATGACAGCACTGCTAAAACATTAACCGTAAATGGCGTAAAATGCAAAGTAAATGATGCTTGGGACTGGGAAAGTGCTACACGCAAAGTGACACTTACTTATTCCGGACTTACCGGAGCTGGCTTACCAGTTTGGGGCAAAAAAATAAATTAATCTTTAAAACAATCAAAACCCTTTTTTAAGCTTTAAAAAAGGGTTTTCAATTTCAGGAAATCCCGTTTTCAAAAAATCTGACTATAATGAAAAATATTTTTATCCCTATTCTTTCTTTTATTCTGATGACATCAGCCGAAACAATAGCACAAGATAAAGCTTTGGCTTCCGCCAATAGACAAAAAACAGCACCAGTAACCAATAATCCAATTATAAAAGACAAATACACAGGTGATCCTGCGGCTTTGGTTTACAAAGACAAAGTGTATCTCTATGCAGGCCATGATGAAGCTCCAAATGATTTCAATTTTTATAAAATGAACGAATGGCTGGTATATTCCAGTTCCGATATGGTGCATTGGCAGGAACATCCCGTTCCGCTGAAAGTCAATGATTTCGCTTGGGCAAAATCCGATGCTTGGGCAGCTCAAGTAATTGAACGCAACGGAAAATTTTACTGGTATGTTACTGTTGAACACGGAACAATCAATGGAAAAGCCATTGGAATTGCGGTTTCCGACAGTCCGACCGGTCCTTTCAAAGATGCATTGGGAAAAGCCCTTATCACCAATGACATGACAACCCAGACCAGCATTACTTGGGATGATATTGACCCGACGGTAATGATTGATAATGATGGACAGGCCTATCTGTTTTGGGGAAATACCGTTTGCCACTATGCCAAACTAAAAGCCAATATGATTGAACTTGACGGTCCTATCCAAACAATCACATTACCCAATTATACAGAAGCTCCTTGGATTCACAAGCATAACAATTGGTATTACTTATCGTATGCTTATCAGTTTCCGGAGAAAATTGCCTACTCCATGAGTAAATCTATCAACGGACCATGGGAGTACAAAGGAATTCTGAATGAAATAGCCGGAAACTCCAATACCAATCATCAAGCAATTATTGACTTCAAAGGGAAATCCTATTTCATTTACCACAATGGGAGCATCGAACCCAATGGTGGCAGTTTTAGAAGATCTGTTTGTGTGGATCGTTTATTTTACAACAAAGACGGAAGCATGAAACGCGTGATTATGACAACCGAAGGAATAACGGAGTAGACAGTTTGCTGTCGCAGTTTCCAATTTTCAATGCGCAGAATCGTATTGATATAAACGATTAATAAAACCAGTGAAACTCATATTTCTTAAATGACTTATATGTTTAAAAACCTAGCTATGAAATTACACAAAAACATACAACTCTTATTTTTCCTCCTATTTATTTTAATTGGGACATCGTCATTTGCCCAAGACGTTACCGTTCACGATCCGGTAATGATTAAGCAAAAAGACACCTACTATTTGTACTGCACCGGTAAAGGCATCAGTGTTTTCAGTTCCAAAGATTTAAAAAACTGGAATAAGGAACCTCAAATATTCCAAGAAAAACCAGTTTGGGCAGATGCGGTCGTTCCAAGTTTTGACAATCACATTTGGGCACCGGACATTTCTTTTCACAACAATAAATATTATTTGTACTATTCAGTTTCCGCTTTCGCAAAAAACACTTCGGCGATTGGCGTTACAACCAATACCACTTTAGACCCAAAAGACCCTGCTTACAAATGGGTAGATCAGGGAATTGTCATTCAGTCCGTTCCTAACCGTGACCTTTGGAATGCCATCGATCCTAATTTGACATTTGACGAAAACAATACGCCTTGGCTGGCTTTTGGTTCTTTTTGGGAAGGATTGAAAATGGTTAAATTGAATCCCGATTTAAAGTCGGTTGCACAACCGCAGGAATGGCACACAATTGCTAAACGCAAAAGAACATTTGAACTTGCTGATTCGGATCCAGGTGACGGTGCTCTTGAAGCTCCTTTCATTTTCAAAAAAAACGGTTATTATTATCAATTCCTGTCTTGGGATTTGTGTTGCCGAGGCGAAAAAAGCACCTACAAAGTAGTAGTAGGCAGATCCAAAACCATTACTGGTCCTTATGTAGACAAAGACGGAAAATTATTGACTGAAGGAGGAGGAACTTTACTCATTCAAGGGGATAAAAATTGGTTCGGTGCTGGACACAACAGCACCTACACTTTTGACGTAAAAGATTATATCATCTATCATGCGTATGATGCCAAACAAAACGGGAGGCCATTACTGCAGATAAAACAATTACAATGGGATGCTGATTTATGGCCAATGCTTTAAAAAAGAAATCAGTAATCATTTTTAGTACTCAGTCAAAAAAAACAGTTTATCTGTAATTATGTAAAAAGACATTCAATAAAATTTAAAATATTTTAAAAATGTATTTTATACACTTAATTTTTTTTATATTGCAGCTTGATAATAAAAACCAACAATCTTAAATTCTAAGTTACTAAGACTATAAAATTGTTGTACTAAATAAAAGAAATATGAAACCAAATTTAATTACTAAAATAACCCTTTGCGGACTATTATTAAATGGTATTTATGCTAATGCGCAAAAAACAACACTCGAGGTAAACACCAGCAAAACTATTACTAAAATTCAGCCTACAATGTATGGTGTGTTTTTTGAAGACATCAACTTTGCCGCCGATGGAGGTTTGTATGCCGAAATGATTAAAAACCGTTCATTTGAATTCGAAACTCCGCTTATGGGTTGGAAACAGCCTAACAGTGATACGCATTCTTTCAATAAACAATCCGGTATTGCTACAACCATAAAAATATCTGAAAATAAAAACAACCCAAACTTTTGCCGTGTTTTAATTAATGATGACAAAGGATATGAGCTTATTAATGAAGGCTTTCGAGGCATCGGAATCAAAAAAGACGCTAAATACAATCTTTCGCTGAAAGCCGATAACTCAAGTGGCGACATCAAAAAAATTATCATTCAGTTTATTGATAAAGACAAAAAAGTTCTGGGTGAAACCAGCATTACTCCTACTGCTAAGGATTGGCAAAATTACACCGCCCAATTTACCGCCACACAAACTGAAGCAAAAGCAAAACTGAAAATTACTTTTCAAGGAACAGGAACTATTGATTTAGACATGATTTCTATATTTCCGGAAGATACTTGGAACAATAGAAAAAATGGTCTGCGCAAAGACATTGTACAATTATTATATGATATGAAACCAGGATTCCTGAGATTTCCTGGAGGCTGTATTGTGGAAGGAAGAACTTTGGCGCAGCGTTACCAATGGAAAAAAACTGTTGGTGATGTAGACAAAAGAGAAACCTTAGTCAATCGTTGGAATACTGAGTTTGCCCATAAGCAAACTCCTGATTATTTCCAGTCTTTCGGATTAGGATTTTTTGAATATTTCCAGCTTTCTGAAGATATTGGAGCGGCTCCGCTTCCAATCTTAAGCTGCGGTATGGCTTGCCAGTTCAACACTGGGGAATTAGTTCCTTTAACCGAATTGGATCCTTATGTACAAGATGCCTTAGATTTAATTGAATTTGCAAACGGTGGTGTTGATACTCCTTGGGGGAAAGTACGTTCGGATATGGGACACCCAAAACCGTTTAATTTAAGACATATTGGTGTAGGTAACGAGCAATGGGGGCCTCAATACATCGAAAGATTCAAAGTTTTTGAAAAAGCAATTAAAGACAAATACCCAACAATGACAATTGTTTCGGGAGCTGGACCATTTCCAGATGGTGATTATTTTGACTATGGAATGCAGGAACTAAAAAAACTGAATGCCGAAATTGTAGACGAACATTATTATAAAGATGCAAAATGGTTTAGAGAAAATGCAACTCGTTATGACAATTATGACAGAAAAGGCCCCAAAGTATTTGCTGGAGAATATGCTGCTCAGAGTGTTGCTACTGTAAGCCCAGAAAACAAAAACACTTGGGAATGCGCTTTCTCCGAAGCAGCTTTTATGACAGGTCTGGAACGAAATGCAGAAGTGGTTCACTTAACTTCCTATGCTCCTTTAATGGCGCACGCTGAAGCTTGGCAATGGACACCTGATATGATTTGGTTCAACAACTTAGAAGCTTATGGATCGGCAAATTATTATGTGCAAAAACTGTTTGCTAACAATAAAGGAACTGATTTATTAGCCATTACCAAAGACGGAAAAGCGCTTATTGGTCAAAACGACTTATTTGCATCGGCAGCGAAAGATGTTAACACCAAAGAAATAATTGTAAAACTAGTGAATACAGCTTCAAAACCGCAGGAAATCAATATTGATTTAAAAGGAAGCAAATTACAATCGGCAGGAAAAATTATTACGCTTACAAGCCCAAATCTGAAAGATGAAAACTCATTTGCTTCACCAAAAAAAATCAGCCCTACAGAACGTGAATACAAATTGAATGGTGAAAAAGCATCATTAAATGTACCTCCTTATTCGGTAACGGTTTTAAAATTAAAAATGAAGTAACCAAATTAAAAAAGAGGCATTAAACCAATTTTTTAGCTTTCAATGCAACGGCTATAATCTTGGCATCTACGGGTATATTTATAACATTAAATAAATTAAGTGTTTATTACACACTTATTAAATAATTATATTATATTTGCACTATATAAAAAGAATCGTGATGAAAAATTATGTAATAGGATTAGATTATGGCTCAGATTCTGTTCGCGCAGTATTAATAGACACTGAGAATGGACAGGAATTAGCGTCAAGCGTTTGTGATTACAAGCGATGGAAAAACAAAGAATATTGTAATGCCTCAATAAATCAGTTTCGCCAGCATCCTTTAGATCATATTGAAGGGTTAGAAACCACTATAAAACATGTAGTCGAGAACAGTAAAATAGACCCTTCTCTTATTCGAAGCATTTGTATCGACACTACAGGATCTTCACCGGTACCAGTTGCCGAAGATGGGACTCCATTGGCGTTGACCAAAGGTTTTGAACATAATCCAAATGCCATGATGGTTTTATGGAAAGATCACACCGCTATAAATGAAGCGAACGAAATAAATGAATTGGCAGCCAGCTGGGGTGGAGAAAATTTCACAAAATACGAAGGAGGAATCTATTCATCAGAATGGTTTTGGGCCAAAATTTTACATGTTGCAAGAGAAGACGAAGCTGTAAAAAAAGCAACCTACACTTGGATGGAACATTGCGATTTAATGACATATTTATTAATCGAAAATAAAGATTTAAAAACCTTCAAAAGAAGCCGCTGCGCTGCGGGTCACAAAGCGATGTGGCATGAAGACTGGAATGGATTGCCACCAGAAGAATTTCTTGGACAATTAGATCCATATCTAGCCACTCTTCGTGGCAAATTATATAATGAAACCTATACATCCGATTTAGTAGCGGGTAATTTAAGCCAAGAATGGGCAACTCGATTAGGGCTTTCTACAGACACTGTTATTGCAGTAGGAACTTTTGATGCACATTCAGGAGCTGTGGGAGCCAAAATAGACGAACACACATTGGTTCGTGTAATGGGAACCTCAACTTGTGATATTATTGTTGACACTAAGGAATCTATTGGAACAAAAACCGTTCGCGGTATCTGCGGACAAGTAGATGGTTCTGTAATTCCAGGTTATATTGGACTAGAAGCGGGACAATCTGCTTTTGGGGATTTGTTAGCTTGGTACAAAGAATTATTATTATGGCCAACAGATAATTTATTGGCTACTTCTACTCTATTGACTGATACTCAAAAAGAACAGTTGAAAGCCGAAATCAGCGACAAACTAATCGTGCAGTTAACCGCCGAAGCAGAAAAAATTCCATTATCCGAGAGTGTGCCAATCGCCTTAGATTGGATTAACGGGCGACGAACTCCAGATGCGAATCAGGAACTGAAAAGCGCAATATCAAACTTATCTTTAGGAACAAAAGCACCGCATGTATTCAAATCATTGGTAAATGCGATTTGTTTTGGTTCTAAAAAAATCGTGGATCGTTTTGAAGAAGAAGGCGTTCGCATTGACACTGTGATTGGTATTGGCGGTGTGGCTCGTAAATCGCCATTCATTATGCAAACATTAGCCAATGTACTGAACAAACCTATCAAAGTAGCTTTATCAGACCAGGCGCCTGCGCTGGGAGCTGCCATTTATGCTGCTGTTGCCGCCGGAATTTATCCAAACGTAATTGAAGCAAGCCAAAAAATGGGAAGCCCATTTGAAAGCGAATATACTCCGCAAATCGACAAAGTGGCTGCTTACAACAAATTGCTTTTAGCATATGACCAGTTAAGCGCTTATGCTGATCCATCAATTAAAAAAAGAAAAAATGAGCTCACAGTATAAAGATTTAAAACAAGAGTGCTACGAAGCAAACATGCAGTTGAATGCATTGAATTTGGTAGTTTACACTTTTGGGAACGTAAGTGCGGTTGACCGCGAAAAAGGTGTTTTTGCGATCAAACCAAGCGGTGTTCCTTACGAAGACTTAAAACCGGAAGATATCGTGATTGTTGATTTTGACAACAACATTATTGAAGGAAGCTTACGCCCTTCTTCTGACACCAAAACACATGCTTATTTATACAAAAACTGGCCAAATATTGGCGGTGTTGCACATACTCATGCCACATATTCTGTGGCTTGGGCACAATCACAAAGAGACATTCCGATTTTTGGAACCACACATGCCGATCACTTAACCTCCGATATCCCCTGTGCTGCCCCAATGAATGACAGCTTAATCGAAGGAAATTACGAGCATAATACGGGTATCCAAATTTTGGATTGTTTCAATGAAAAAAACCTTTCGTACGAAGAAACAGAAATGGTTCTGATAGGAAATCACGGTCCTTTTGCATGGGGAAAAAACGCTGCCAAAGCCGTTTACAACAGTAAAGTTCTGGAAGTCGTAGCCGAAATGGCTTATCTGACATTGCAGATTAACCCTAATGCTCCACGACTAAAGGATTCTTTAATCAAAAAGCATTATCAGCGCAAACACGGAAAAGATTCGTATTACGGACAGTAATTGTTTATTCGGTCAGTCGTTGAATCGTTTAATCGATTCGGCAGTTAAACAAATAAACAGTTAAACAAATAAACAGTTAAACGATTAAACAAAACATAAGATAATGATAGATATATCTCAAAAAGAAGTTTGGTTTGTAGTAGGAAGCCAAGAATTATACGGACCAGAAACATTATTAAAAGTAGCAGAACATGCTGCAATTATGGCAAAAGGATTTGATGAAGCTTCACAAATTCCAGTAAAAGTGGTTTGCAAAGACACTTTGAAATCGCCAAAACAAGTATTGGATTTGTGCTTAGAAGCTAATTCAGCTAAAAACTGTATCGGAATCATCACTTGGATGCATACTTTTTCACCAGCCAAAATGTGGATTGGCGGTTTAAGCATTTTAAATAAACCGTTGTGCCATTTACATACACAATACAATGCTGAAATTCCATGGGCTACTATAGATATGGATTTCATGAATTTAAACCAATCGGCTCACGGAGACAGAGAATTTGGCTTCATGATGTCAAGAATGCGTAAAAAACGTAAAGTAATCGTAGGACACTGGCAAGAAGACCGCGTTTTGACAAAACTAGGAAGCTGGACAAGAGTGGCACTAGGATGGAACGAACTTCAAAACTTAAAAGTAGCCCGTATTGGTGACAATATGCGTGAAGTAGCGGTTACAGAAGGAGACAAAGTTGAAGCTCAATTGCGTTTTGGAATGTCTGTAAACGGATATGATTCATCAGACGTGACTAAACATATTGAAAAGGTTACAGATAAACAATTAGCTGATTTATTAGCTGTTTATGAAGCATCTTATAATTTAACTCCACCACTTTTAGAAGGCGGAGCACAAAGACAATCTCTAGTTGACGCAGCAAAAATTGAATTAGGATTAAGAGCTTTCCTTGAAGAAGGAGGGTTTGGAGCATTTACAGATACTTTTGAAAACTTAGGAGTTTGGAAACAGCTTCCTGGTATTGCAACACAGCGCTTAATGGCCGATGGATACGGTTTTGGAGGTGAAGGAGACTGGAAAACAGCTGCAATGGTAAGAGCATTAAAAGTTATGAATATTGGTCTTGAAGGAGGAACTTCTTTCATGGAAGATTATACCTATCACTTTACTCCTCAAAAATCATACGTTTTGGGATCGCACATGTTGGAAATCTGTCCTTCTATCGCTGACGGAAAACCATCTTGTGAAGTACATCCGTTAGGAATTGGTGGCAAAGAAGATCCAGCACGTTTGGTATTCAATTCGCCAGCTGGTGATGCTATCAATGTATCATTAGTAGATATGGGAACTCGTTTCAGATTAATTGTAAACGAAGTGACTGCAGTAAAACCTTTGGCAGAATTGCCAAAACTTCCAGTAGCTCGTGTATTATGGGACTGCAAACCAAACTTAGATATTGCTGCTACAGCTTGGATTCTCGCTGGTGGTGCGCACCATACTGTTTACAGCCAAGCGGTGACTACGGAATTCATGGAAGATTTTGCTGATATTGCTGGTATCGAATTATTAGTAATCGATGCAAATACAACTATCCGCAATTTCAAAGATACTATCAATGCCAATGAAGCTTATTTCCATTTGTTTCAGCATAAGCTTTAATGAATTGTGAGTGGTGAATTGTGAATTATAAATGGCCTAAAATACCTGCAAATGCACAATACTTCTCCTTTGAAATGTTATATAAAAAAATTGTTTAGTTAAGTTAGTTAGTTAAACTCCTGAAAGATTTTTAAAAATCCTTCAGGAGTAATTTCATCAGAGTTTTTGAATTTGCCTTCTCTCTTTTGAAAATTAAATTTGTATGTTAACACGAATCCGCGTGAGGGATGCAGTGGAGCTCTTTTTTCTTTTTCATTTGCCGGGTTTAAACCCGAGACAGATGATAAAGAAAAAAAGCGGGAATGGAAGCCCGACCCGAAGTTTTTTTACGGAGGGTCACGCCCAATCCCTTGAAGTTAAAATATTAAATAATTTCAGGATAATCTGTTAAAATTATCCCAATCTAAGTATTGTTTTGCTTTGACGTTTCTTATTTTTATAATATGGCAAAGCTTTATGAAACTGAGGAACTAAATTGAAATGTTTTTTGTATAAAGTAGTAAACCAAAAAAAATAAAATAATATGAATCTAGTAAAACGTTGTGTTTATGGAATTTCCATTTTAAGTTTAGTAAGTATGAATGTACAGTGCAAAGGAGAAAAAAAAGAAGAAGCATCTAATGCTTTAGAAGCTAAAGCTACAGATTCTGTATCTATAGCAAAAACGGTATATGGTAAAACCGAAAAAGGAGAACAAATAGACCGTTACACCTTGAAAAACCAAAAAGGCATGGAAGTAAACATCATTACGTATGGTGGTATTATTACGTCCTTAAAAGTGCCTAATAAAGCAGGGAAATCTGAAGAGGTGGTGATTGGTTTCAATTCATTGGAACAATACCAGAAAGCCAATCCGTATTTTGGTGCTTTGATTGGAAGATTTGGTAACCGAATTGCAAAAGGTAAATTTACTTTAGATGGAAAAGAATATTCTTTAGCCATTAATAATGGTACAAATGCCTTACACGGTGGACCGGAAGGTTTCCACAGAGTGGTTTGGACTGCCGAGGAAGCTAAAGGCGGTGATACTGCTTCTCTAAAATTGAAGTATACAGCCAAAGACATGGAAGAAGGATATCCTGGAAACTTAACTGTTTTTGTTACTTACACTTTAAACAAAGACAATTCATTGGATGTGCTTTATGAAGCTACTACTGATAAGAAAACGGTTGTGAACTTAACGCAGCACTCGTATTTCAACTTGTCATCTGATTTCTCTAAACCAATTTTAGATCATGAAATCACTATCGATGCTGATAAATTAGTTCCTGTAGATGCTACTCTTATTCCAACAGGGAAATTGACAGATGTTACTAATACTCCTTTTGATTTTAGAAAACCGAAATTAGTTGGAAAAGAAATCAACGCTGCTGACGACCAATTGAAAAAAGGATTGGGTTATGATCACTGTTGGGTGTTGAACAACCAAGACAAAGGAGAGCGTCTAGTTGCCTCAGCTTATTACCCTGCAAACGGAAGACTTTTGGAAGTGTACACTGACCAACCTGGAATTCAGTTCTACTCTGGTAACTTCCTTGACGGAACTTTACCGATGAGAAACGGCGGAACGTATGCACACAGAACTGGTTTTTGTCTTGAAACACAGCATTACCCAGATTCTCCAAATCAAAAAGATTTCCCTACGACTGTATTAAATCCAGGACAAAATTATAAAACAAAAACTACTTTTAAGTTTTCGGTTAAGTAGTTAAAAACATACTAGTTATTATATAAAATTTGGTTATTAGTTAGATATCTAGTCCAAAGCTAATGAAAGTTAGTTTTAAAAATTCCTCGGGAGGTTATACTTCCCGAGGTTTTTTTATGGATATAATTAGCTTTAAGATTATCTGTAAAAATAAGGAGCGGAAGAATAGGCATTATCAGGAAATATGGATTCCTGCTGTCCGCTGTATTCCATATCGTCTCGTCTTTAGGGACAAGACAATATGGGATGCCACTCCCATCAGGGCTAACGAGCCAACATGGTTTATTTTTTGGTTATTTTTAATTCTATGTCTAATGCAGGAACGTGTAAATTTGTAAGTAAACGTATCATCTTTTTAAGATATTTATGAAAAAAGTCAAGAGACTTTGGAGCGGGTAAAGTTAAGATGTGAATGCGAAAGACCAGATCCCATTTAAGTTGCTTTGCACAACAGCTAGTATAGAGAAATATCTATTTTCAATAAGAAACCGTACTCTTACTTCTGTTCGTTTGCAAACTATCATTGCTTTAATTTTCCTCCGCATGACATTGGATAAATCAATCCAGGGCGCAACGACAAGAGACTGCATCACCGCCATCAGAACCATAGCCATCGTAACGGAACACTTTTGATTTAATTGGACCACCATAACTCATGTCCCATCCCCAGGCTCCTTTACCCTTACCCGCAGGTGTGCACGTCGACCAGAAACCGAAAAGATTCACCCACTCATAGCGATTACCTCTGCGAATACCTGCCGGAAGCGCGTTAAATCCACTGCTGTTAGTCCCGTTGCCGTCTTCGTCCCAGCCTTTGACGCTTTTCAGGGCTTTATCGGCCTTGTCGGTTCCACCGAATTTATTCACCAGCGTAAATCATTCGCTATCCGTTGATAAATGCCAACCGCTGGGGCAGGCTTTTTACGCTGCTTCCCAAGTATAAAGCAAGCCAAGCTCTTTTCGATTACTCTCTTTGTCGTCATAAGCGTAGCTCCCCTGCACTTTGTAGTTCAGGTTTTGGGCCATCCAGGTAACCGTGGTGCCAGTCAAAGCATTTTTAAAGCTGAATGTTTTATACGTTTGCCCATCGCGTGAGTAGGTAAAGGTGCCCGTGGATTGGGCAATTTCTGCCTGAGTAAAAACAGGGTAGCAAGTAGAGTAAGGATGATTGATAGCTTGTTGCTCCTAGTACAGAAATAATATTGATTAATGATAATTGAAAAATGATTTTAAAATAAGCTATACACCTTATTTCTGACCGGCTGCATTTTTAAAGTCCGTGATGGTCTTTCCATCATAGCGATACAGTCCACTCTTAGATCCCAAAGCTCCAACCCAAATACTTCCATCGTTAGCTTCTAAAATTCCCAACAAAAAAGTGTTTCCTCCTGACACTTTAATTTCTTTTACCGTAGGTTTTATATTGAACAAGGACTGTTGATCATAACGCAAAATGCTATTCCCTGAACTAGTCCAGATGTTTCCTTTTTTATCTTCAATTATAGCATAAGCACCCCTCTCACTAATTTTAGTAAACGTACTGCCGTCATAGCGCCAAAGACCATCAACGTCACTGAACAAAATATTACCTTTTTTATCTTCGATTATGCACCCAACGTTCTTAAAAGCTTTGCCGTCTTTATTGGTGAGAGTGGTAAATGTTTTTCCATCATAAATGAGGGTATTGCCCCCTGCGCCAAACCATAACTTGCCGGTTTTGTCTTGGAGGATCAAACGAATACTGTTACTGAGAAATCCATCTTTTGTGGTAAAAGTTCGAAAAGATTTCCCATCGTAACGACTTGCTCCGAACCAAATATTACCAGTTTTATCTTCATAAATATGAAAAGCTTGATTACTGGCAAGCCCATCCTTTGTTGTAAAATGCTGAAAGGATTTTCCATTGTAATAATAAACACCCGAATCTTTGGTACCGAACCAAAGATTTCCTTTTCGGTCTTCCAGCACATCCCAGAAGCTGGAGAAGCGGGGCGAACTTATTTTACTTGTTAGATTGGTAAAAGATATTCCATCGTATCGAAACACGCCTAAGTAAGAAGCAATCAAAATGTCTCCGTTTCTGGCTTGCTTTACATTCCGAACCATACTCATAGGCACCTTGGAGGTGTTCGCCTCTTTAATTTGAGACTCGGAGTATAGTCCTTTACTGATATTATCTTTTGGGAGGTTTGTTTGGCTTTGTCCAAAGGAAGTGTAAAAAACAAACATTAAGAACGGAGCAAATAATTTTACGTGTTTTATCATCTTCTTCTTTTTATTAGGAACAACTTTTTATTAAAGGAAATCTTTTAGTTCTCGCCGGTTTTGGATTTTGCGATGAATACTAACTCATTTTTTAAAAATGATATGTCCGCAGGGAAGAGAATCAATCTGCGGGATCATTCTATAAAAAAGTTCTTGTCCTTTTAGGACAAGTTCTGCCCGGTTACCCCCCCTTGACTCGTCTTTTTTCCATGTAGTACCTCTTGCTTGATAAAAGACCGTTCCGATATAGAAAAGACAATCCTCTTTAGGATTAATAGTTCTTTGAAACATAGTTGGTTTATTAAAGTCTAAAAATGATTCTAAATTTTTTCCACCATAGTTATACAAAATTTGTTTTTCGTTCATCATTGTATCGGGAGGTAGGAATACTTTCATGTACACGTTTCCCCCTTGGCCGGTTGCGAAGGAATCTGCAGGAAAATTAATGGTTAGCTCCAAGGGCTTAGCAGTTTCATTAATTATACGAGTGAAGAATATTAAGAAACTATAATTACTGTTTTTACCCTTAGAACCAGTGTACGGCTCACCTCTTGGAAAGCCGTTTTGTATGATTATGCTTTTGCCGTCAGAATCAGGATACTCATACTTAGTGTAAATATTATGTTCATTAGGTCTGGGAGAAGTAACTGTGTCTTTGGTTTCGGACTGGATATTTTGTTTTGAGAGGGGTGTTTTTTTGTTTTGTCCTTCACAGGAAATGCAAAGAGCAGACATCAACAACAAAGCATATACGTGTGCATATTTCATAATTTCTTTTAATTAAATTACTTAAGAATTTCAGAAACCTAAAAGCTCTTCTACCGGAATAGAATAACATGATCTGATCTTGGTTAAAGTCTTTTATGGATTTCAGATGTTTATTTTTTTGCTATGATCTTAATATGGAATTCAATGGAATCCGACATAGTTTGATCAGCTAAAAGATCATAGAACTTTCCTGATTTATAACGGACATCCCATTTTGTTCGATCAATGACCAACTTGCCATTCATTTTGACAATTCCGTCCTTAACTTCAATTTTAGCTGGAAAAGTAACTGGGTGTGTAATACCTTTAATCGTTAGATTCCCGGTAACTTTTTTATTCTCATCAGTTGTTGATTCAGCCTTGGTAAGTACGATTGTAGAAATGGGGAATTTTTTAACATCAAAAAAATCAGGATCTTTTAAGTGCTTAATAAGTCCATTATCACTCCCATGGTTTTCATCTTCAATTGTATTCATGTCGACTTCAACTGTACCACCCACAAGTTGGCCGTTGTCAATCATCAATTCTCCTTCTGATATATAAACATACCCTGTGTGACTGTTTGGGCCAATTAGCATAGAACCTTTCCATATCACAACACTTTCCTTCGTGTCTATTATAACATATTTTTCATTCCCAACATGTCCCCAAGAGACGAAGCTTGCCGATGCATTGTTTTTATTTTCCTCTTTTACAGGTCCACGGCAACCGAAGAACAAAGGAGTAATAATTAAAATTAAGTAAGTGATTGATAGCTTGTTGTTCATACTACAGAAATTTATATTGATTAATAATAATTGATTTTAAAATCAGCAACACACATTATTTCTGACCGGCTGCACCTTTAAAGTCAGTAATGGTTTTTCCATCATAACGATACACTCCATCTAAAGCGCCAAACCAAATACTTCCTTTATCATCTTCTAAAATCCCGAAAATCATTGGTTTATTGGTTATTTCGGTTACAGTTGGCTTTTTATTGGACAATGTCTTTTCATCATAGCGGGAAAGTCCCCAGCCCAGACTATTACCATCCTTTCCTGAACTCGTCCAAATATTGCCCTTTTTGTCTTCGTAGATATACCCAACAAAATTTTTAGTGAAATTGGTAAATGTACTGCCATCATAGCGCCAAAGGCCATCATAACCCCCCAGCCAAATATTGCCTTTTTTATCTTTGATTATCGAACGAACATTTGCAAAAGGTTTGCCGTCTTTATTGGTGATAGTGGTAAATGTCTTTCCATCATAAACGCTGGCATAGCCCCTTGTACCAAACCAAAGTTTTCCTGTTTTGTCTTCAATGACAGCATTAACATCATTATGCATCCAACTAACTTCCGGAAGCGGATGTTGGTAAACTGAACTATGCAAAGAATCAGCAGGAGTAACGGAGGGAGCTTCTTTCATTTTAAAATTTCGAAACGATTTCCCATCGTAACGGCTTACTCCGTCTCCAGTGCCAAACCAAATAGTACCGGTTTTATCTTCATAAATATTAGTAACCCGATCATTTGCAAGCCCATCCTTGGTTGCAAAATTTTGAAACGATTTCCCATCGTAATAATAAACACCTGAACCAATAGAAGCGAACCAAAAATTTCCTTTTTTATCTTCTAAAACAGAAAAGAAGCGGGCCGAACTCACTTTACTGGTGATATTAGTAAAAGATTTTCCATCATATTTAAAAACACCCTCCCATGAAGTAATCCAAATATTGCCCTTTCTATCCTGCTTGATTGTACGAACGATGCCGTTGGGTCCTTGAGAAGTGGATATGTCTTTGGTTTCAACGGCATCCTGAACACCATTTTTTTGTTGGGCCTGTACGGCAAAATTGACTACTCCTGTCAGCATAATGATCAGGCTGTACAAAACATTTTTTTTATTTTTCATATATGTAAAATTTATTTATTAGCGGTCATATACAGTATCGCCTTTTATTTATTGGTGTTTGGTGTTTGTACAAACTTTTTGTTAGTGGCGATTTCATATCTTATCTAAATGATTCAGCGAAATTAATTTGATATTTTTCGGCTTGAGTGATTTGGATTGTAAATAAAAATGTAAACTTTGTAAATAAAAACTTGACACTATGCATCTTAGTCAAAATCTCCTTTCAGGGAAACTCAAATACTTGTTCGGATTAGGATTACTATTGCTTATCTCTGTAATCTGTGTGGCTTTCAATATGGAGGATAGCGAGGATTTTGATGTCTCAAGAAGGGAAGTTTTGCTCCGCAGGATTGGACATGAACTACTTTTACAGTCGGGCGACAGTACATCCAGAGTACTTCCTGTAAAAAAGATTGCTGAAAATGAGTATCAGATCAGGTTTGAGAATGATCTGACTTTTCAACCGGACTACCTGGTGAATATTACCCGGCGTTTGTTGGCTAAAGACCCGCTCGCACGTGATTATGTTGTTAACGTTCTGAACTGTGGTAACTCCAGTGTAGCTTATGGATATGCTATATCAAAAAATAAGAAAGATGATATTGTAGCATGCATAGGAAGAAAACAACCCATAGCATGTTACATGATTAACATCAAATTTAAACCATTGGGTATAAATACAGCAAAGAATGGATATCTTCTGGGTGGCTTGTCATTTTTAGCATTTGTTGGTTTTATTTTTTTGAGACCTGTTAAGCCGCGAAGAGCTTTACCTGAAGATATTCAGAATACTAACATGATTACTTTGGGCTCAGTTTTGTTTGATGCGAAAAATCGGAAGCTCATCATAAATGGAAATACCATAGACCTAACCGGAACGGAAACCCGTGTATTGCTCATTTTCGCATTGTCTCCCAACGAGATCATAGAGAGAAGCCGACTGCAAAAAGAGATATGGGAAGATGAAGGTGTTATAGTAGGCCGCAGTCTGGATATGTTTATATCAAAACTTAGAAAAAAACTGGAATTTGATCCCAATATCAAAATTGTTGTGATACGCAGCAAAGGATATAAACTTGAAATTAGCTCTTAAGAAAATCTTCCCGCTCCACTTCGCAAAGTCTCCCGACTCCCGTGAATGTTTTTAGAACTGCATGTCTTCAAAAGTTAAACAGCAAACAATAAAAGAAGCCAGCAGATACTGTAATCTGCTGGCTTCTTAAACTAACTTAAACAATCTCTTCGCGCTAAATCTTCACCACAAACCCGCCATTAGGTTCCATCGTTACTTGCAATTTTGTCTTTTTTGATACTGGAAGCTGTTGAAAACCTTTCTCATTTTCCAAAATAATATAACCTGAATCATTGTTTACAAATGACAAATCGATTTCAATTTCTTTCGCAGTATTTTGACCATTAACTCCAACAATATGCCAAACATTGTCTTTCTTTCTGGCCATAACAATATACTTTCCTGGGTAGCCGTCCATAAATTTGGAGTTATCCCAATTCGTTGGAATGTCTTTTAAATAATCCACTACATATTTTGGCATTTTGGCCATACCAGCAGGAGTTTCGGCAATGTGCTGAATCCCGGAAAGGAATAAAACAGGCAAAGCCAACTCAAAAGCCGGTGTCGTTTTTCGCTTAATATTAGGAATAGCATCCAAAACCATAGGAGTAAAATCCATTGGGTCAAAAACGTTTCTGGCAAAAGGAAGCATCGCACAATGGCTTGGCTGTAAATCGGCAGTGGCTTGAGTAAACGTAATATACTCTTCCCCTTTTACAGCTTCGGTAGTTAGTAAATTAGGATAAGTGCGCTGCCAGCCTCTAGGCAAAGTTGCCCCATGAAAATTGATTAACAGTTTATGTGCAGCGGCATCTTTTAATATTGCATGATAGTACGCAATCATAGACTGACCGTCTCCGCCAAAAAAATCTATTTTGACACCCGCAATACCCAATTCATTTAATCTCGTAAATTCCTTGTCCCTATCGGCGTGGGTTAGCAGTTTCCCTTTTGGATGGTATTCGGTACCGTTCCATGGACCGGATGAGTTATACCAAACCAATAGCTTTACGTTTTTTCCTTTGGCATAATCTGCCAATTCCTTCATTTTAGCATCACCTATTCTTGTATCCCAATCGGCATCAATCAAGCAATACGGCCAATTCATACTTGAGGCATAATCAATAAACTTCAAGGTAGTCTCAAAATTAACCGAATCATCTTTCAACAAAACCCAACTCCAAGAAGACAAACCGCTTTTGATAAAAGAAGTATCCATCGGAACTGCCGGATCAGCTAAATCGGTTCCTAAGGTGCTTTCGGTAATCGTTTTTAAAGAACCGACAGTAATCACGCGCCATGGGGTGTACCATGGCAATTGCGATTCTGGATTGAGAGCACCGTTTGGAAAAATTTCTTCTTTTTGCGGAAAAGTAACCTGCAACGCTTTTTGTGAATCATTATACACCAGTCGGCTGCCACAGTAATTGTCCTTCAAGCCCGTTTCGGTAATCACTAACCAAGCACCATTAGCATTGAATAAAGCGGGATACACCCACCCTTCTCCAATTGCGGGTTTTGTATTTACAGAAACTCCCATCGCATAATGCTCTTCATAGGAAGGATTGGTTTCTTTCCATCCTGTTTTTGCTTTAGACATGGGTTGCAGCCACGCTTTTGCGGAAGCATCAAAATTATAAGTTGTTTTCTCTTCTACAATTTTTTTGATGTCATTGGACGTTTTAGGAAAATGGTAACGCAGACCGATTCCATCGTGAGAAAGCTGGAAAATAATCTCCATCGATTCTCCAGTGCCGTTTTGCAGACTTACCGTATATTGATTGGCAGTATAATCAATGTTTTTTCGTTTTCCCTGAAGCATGCTATAGGAAGATTTCAACGGGAGTGCTTTGGACACTTTTATAATTTTCATATTAGTATAAAAATTAGCATCTTCACGGATAATTCCAAGCTGTGAAGTATTGATAACCTGCTTATTTTTATAGAAAACTTTGTAATAGGGTATCTTTTTTGCGTCCAAATTAAATGCGACGCTTATCGTTTTGTCTGAATTGACAAACGTATAATCAATACTTTTTTCTGCAAATGACAGAAATGAAGCGGCCAAAAAAAGGCAACTAAATATTTTTTTCATAAATTAATAAGTGTTTGTTTTACACTTACAAGTTTACAAAAAAATAATCCCTTAATTATCAATTTAGTTGAAAATATTTAATGAGGCCATAAAATAGTTAGATCTAATAAAGCAAAACATTAAGTCTGTCTATTTTACTATAATTTTCGAACTGCTTTTTCGCTCACCATCGACAAGAGTAACAATATAAATTCCCGCTGCTGCATTTGGCAACTGAACAGCCTCGCTGATACTGCCTGTGTTTTTAATTGTTTTCTGGTAAATTCTTCGTCCTGATAAATCCGTAACATATACCTGCAGATCAGCTGTATCGTTACTTTTAAACTGAATGGTAAAACTTCCTTTATTAGGATTAGGATACAGCACAAAATTACTGATTTCGTAATCAGGAACAGCCAAAGGGACATAAGTACTAGCGCAAATCTCAATAGACGCCACATCTATTGTTCCCGAATCCCCAACCCCAGTATCTCTAAACCGTAATTTCCAGATTCCTTGGGGACTCTCTCCATTAAAATTTGCTAAAACACCAGCAGGAGCAACCGTCTGGCTGGTTGTAACCCCGCATCCTAATTCCCCTCCCAAATCATCATACGCCAAAGTCAAACTGGTACTAGTAGAACCGCAAGATTTATCAAACAGTTTTACGGTGGTACCTTTTGGACTCACCACTTCAATCTGAACATCAGAAATATAGGTATGGGTAAAACTAACATTAAAATTAACATCCGCAATTTCTCCAGCAGTCGCCGGGACTACAATTGTTCGCTCTGCATAGGTTTGTGATTCCGGAATAGAATAAGGCGCTGAAAAACTATAAGAATTACAAGTTGTTTCCACACTATATCCCAGCGTAAAAGGAGTGCTGTTCACTGCATAAAAAACATTCCCAGTAGGTTCAATTAAAATTCTGCAATTCTTAGCGGCTGTTGTTGGAGCCATTATTGCTTCAGAACCGTCATTGGGTGTATTAGAAGCCAATATAATTGGAAAAGTCAGTCCCCCATCTGTAGACAATTTGACATTTACGTTAGTCGAACCGGGCAATAAATTAGTTCCATTCACATCCCAAGTAATGGTTTGGGACGAACCTAAAACCCAACTGACACCAGAAGCATTCTGCGAAGTTACGGCAAACGGACCTTTAGTAGCATCAACGGTAACAACCAAAGCATCTGAATTAGTCTGTGCTAAGCCCGACGATGCATTATCTCTTGCCGTAAATACAAAATTCAATGATCTTCCTATGTTGGAAACCGATTCCCAAGACGTACTCAATTGCCCAACCAATACTCTGCTGAAAGCAGGGAAATAACGATTGGTAGCACTGGTAGGTAAAAAGGATCGAAAAGTAGGACCTGTTGTTTTAGTATCATAAGCAAGACTGTTTCCATCGCTTTCTTTGTTTGCAGCAGAATCATTCTGTTCCCAGCAGTACGTCATACTATCGCCATTAGGATCCGAAGCAGTTCCATTCAAAACGAATGGAGTTCCTTTCGGAATGGTGTAATCCAATCCTGCATTTACTGTTGGCGTCTGATTACTTAGTGTTGTTTTGACAGGACATGATTTTATGGCTAGATTATCTTGAATCTGTTTAATACTGGCAAACGAAAAATAATCATCCGAAGATTTTTGAACATCATAATCCGTTATTCCTGCATATCCCATAATGGTAGAACCGCTTCCAGGCTCAACGCTTACTCCTGTGCCTTCAACATCATATGAAAAAGTGTGGTTTGCCCCCAGCTGGTGTCCCATTTCATGAGCCACATAATCGATATCAAAACTATCTCCTTCTGGACTACTGCTTGATGGAGATGTATAACCGCTTCCTTTTCCAATCGAATAAACAGGTGTCGAATTCGTATTCTGTAAAGCACTGCATACACAGCCAATGCAGCCCGCATCTCCTCCTCCCCCTGATGCGGTAAACAAATGACCAATATCATAATTTGCTTCACCAATTTTGGATGTTAAAGTGCTTTGCAGTTCCTGATTCCAAGCTGCGGGACAATCACCTGTACAATCCTTAATTGGATCCATACCAATCGCAGCATCAGAATAAGGATCGGAAGTAGTATTAGTATAGATAATGTCAGATTCATTGGCGATAAGCAGTAATTTTACAGCAAGATCTCTATTAAAAATGCCATTCACTCTAGTCATTGTTGCATTCATTCCTGCTAAAGCATCCGCAACAGTCCCTCCAAAATATTGAGTATACTCAGCTGTACAGGACAAAGCCAGCCGCATGGTTTTAAACACCCCATTGCTGGATTTTAATGCGCTTGCTTTCTGAGTCAAAACTTTATTCAAAGCAACATCTGCCGTTTTACAGGTGAGAGGCAATGTCCCTTTGCTTCTCGCTTTGGAAGTGGAAACTGCATAAATAGATTTATTATCAGATAAGGGATCAATAAATTCAGAAGTGCTGTCTCCTCTCAAAACCATTGATTGGATACCATTTGGAGCAATACTAAAATTAATAGAAGCCCCGGGATCTGTAATTCCAGTTCCGGAATAAGATTTGATATTAGGATATTTTGATTGCAGCTCAGGAACAAAATTGGAAGATTCTACCACTAAAAACTGTTCCATTTTTCCATCGCTATTGGGAATTGCGACAGAAACTCCTTTACCCAACCCATTTACATCAATTGCTTCAAGAGACTGCTTGAATTGGCTTAAATCTAAAGTAAATAACCGTTTTGCATTGATTATATTATCGTTTTGCTTTTGAGCTGCTGCTTTTTGAGTACCACTCACTTCTTTCCATGAGGAATTAGTTTGTGAAAATGCAGAAAAACCCATTGCAAGAATTCCTAAGCAAAAAAATAATCTATTCATATTCAGTTACTAGATTTAATAATAAAATGAGATTGTTTAATATTATAAAACAAAAATGACAAACAAAATTAAATTATTTGTAATGGAATACACTATGAATGAGTACAATTTCAGAAAAAATTAATATTTTGAATACAATACCCAGCATTATTTTGCAAATTAAATTGAGTTTACGATTCAATCATTTAAAAATAGAAACTTCTTCGTCTAGTTTTAAAATAGATAGTATAAATTTGCAAAAAATTTTAAAACAGGTACTTTGAAAATTTTTCATTCAATAAACGATTTCCAAATTGCATCTGAGAAAAATGCAAAAAAAACAATTCTTACTCTTGGAACCTTTGACGGCGTTCATTTTGGCCATAAAAAAATACTTGAAAAAGTAACTCAAAATACCGAAAACGAAAAGTACGAAAGCTTAGTCCTTACTTTTTTTCCGCATCCGCGAATGGTATTACAAGAAGATTCAGGTATAAAAATGCTCAATACTATCGATGAAAAAGTAGCATTACTCGATCAAATTGGAATACAAAATTTGGTAATTCACCCTTTTGATGAAAGTTTCTCAAGACTGACTGCCGAAGAATTTGTAAAAAACATACTTGTAGATAAATTCCACATACATAAAATAATTATAGGTCACGATCATCGCTTTGGCCGTAACCGGACTGCCAATATTGATGATTTAAAAAGATTTGGAGAACAATATGGTTTTGAAGTCGAGGAAATTTCGGCTCAGGAAATCAAAGAAGTATCAGTAAGTTCAACAAAAATAAGACATGCTTTGGATGAAGGCAATATGACTTTGGCCAATGAATATCTGGGCTACAGCTATTCTTTGACAGGCATTGTCTCCAAGGGCAGACAGCTGGGCAGAACTATTGGATTTCCTACTGCTAATCTAAAAATAGAAGAAAACTTTAAGCTGATTCCTAAAAATGGCGTTTATATTGTCAAGAGCATTATTGGCTCTAAAACAGTTTTAGGGATGATGAACATTGGTTTTAACCCTACTGTCGATGGTAAAAATCAAACTATAGAAATCAATTATTTTGATTTTAACGAAGACTTATACGATCAAAAAATTACAGTTTTTATATTGAAAAGAATCAGAGATGAAGAAAAATTTGATTCGGTTAATCACTTAAAAGCACAATTAGAAAAAGATAAAAATACGGCTTTGGCTTATTTTGAAAAACACTAAAATATTCCCACAAAATTTTTCTGTTCGACAAAGGTTTCCCTCAATATAATGATAATGCTTTTGAATGAATAAACGTTATGAGATTGCTTCGTTCCTCCAAAGACACACCGTGAGTATTTGCGAGGAACGAAGCAATCTCACCGACAATGACAACACATCACTTAACAACATCAAATAATATTATTTTTACTTAAGCAACTGCTCTTGAGTGTAGGGATTATTTCACTATACATTAATTTTTATCTGAGCCCGGTGAATTTCATTTGAAATAAACTAACAAAATCGCATGAATAACCCTACATAAAAGCATTTAGTCCATATTGCTTTTTATAAACCCGCAAAAAAACTCTCTGTTGATTAATTACATCGATTTCGTTTATTTTTTGTAAATTTATATCAGCCTACGTGATTACCAAAAAGATACTGAATTTCTAACTTTTAAAAAAACAACGACATGAAAGTGAAAAAAGAAATTAAAAATGGGTACTTTATTTTTATCTGCATAGGAACATATTTCCTATTAATGGAATTCTTAGGTTTGTCCAATCTTTTCTATTTAAGGCTGTTGAATATTGTATTCATTGTTTATGCCGTAAATGACACTTTGCAATCAAGAATTGCCCACGGAAAGAAAAAATTTATCACAAATGCTTTGGCCGCATTGGTTACGTCACTTGTTGGTGTGTTTTTATCCATTCTCGGTTTATTGGTTTATAGTTATATGCGCGGAGGTGACAAATACATTCATAATTTATCCGAAACCTTCCTATTCGGCGGTCATCCTTCTATTAACATGTATTGCTTGACTTTGTTTTTTGAAGGAATAGCTTCTTCGGTAATTGTTACTCTGTTACTCATGCTGTATTATAACGACAAATTTGTCGCCGATTAAACTATTTTAATCCATTCGCAATAAGTCTTTTTAAAGTCCGTTCGTTGGTTGTTTATAACAATTTGATTACTTTTGAACCATCAAAATAAAGGATCAATGAGTATCACAAAACACAACTGGACTAAAGAAGAAATAATTGCTATTTATAATAAACCTATGATGGATTTGCTTTTTGAAGCAGCTACTGTCCATAGGGAACACCATGACCCAAATGTAGTTCAAGTGTCTACTTTGGTTTCTATCAAAACAGGTGGCTGTTCTGAAGATTGCGGCTATTGTCCGCAGGCTGCCAGATATAACACTGGAGTTGAAGGAAATAATTTAATGTCGGTAAATCAGGTAAAAGAGCAGGCTATTCAAGCTAAATCAGGAGGTTCTTCACGCGTATGCATGGGAGCTGCCTGGAGAAATGTAAAAGATGGCCCTGAATTTGATCAGGTTTTGGAAATGGTGCGTACCATCAACAAAATGGATATGGAAGTATGCTGTACTTTGGGCATGATTACCGAAAATCAAGCGCAGCGATTGGCCGAAGCTGGTCTTTATGCTTACAATCACAACTTAGACACTTCGGAGGATTATTACAAAGAAGTAATCTCAACCCGTGGATTTGAAGACCGTTTACAAACGATAGAGAACGTTCGTAAAACCAGCGTTACAGTATGCAGCGGCGGTATTATAGGAATGGGAGAAAGTATCGAAGACAGAGCTGGAATGCTAGTCGCTCTATCTACTTTGAACCCACAGCCTGAATCAGTGCCAATTAATGCATTAGTTGCTGTAGAAGGCACTCCAATGCAAGACGAAAAACCGGTAGAAATTTGGGAAATGATCCGAATGGTTGCTACTACTAGAATTGTTATGCCAGAAACACAAGTACGTTTATCTGCAGGAAGAATGAATATGAGCCGCGAAGGCCAAGCGATGTGTTTCTTTGCTGGTGCCAATTCTATTTTTGCTGGTGATAAATTACTGACAACTCCTAATCCGAATGTAAACGAAGACATGAAAATGTTTGATTTATTAGGGCTGAAACCTCAAAAGCCATTTAAAAAAGCAGCGCAAAGACCAACTGTAGAGGCTGCTGATTCTCAATTTGAATCTCTTGGCGAAAAACCAAAATGGACCCGTCCAAATCATACTATTGAGAAAAATCTGGAAGTTTCTATCAAAGGAAAATAAAATCTTTTACTATAAAAGAAACCCCAATTTCTAGCTGAAATTGGAGTTTCTTTTATTACAAATACAGTATAATTTATTTCAAATTAGCGGAACTGAAATTAAAATTAATCATCAAAAATGATTTTTTCACTCACACTTTTTCCATTTTCCAATTGAATCATTACAATCAATATTTGATCACCAGCCACTAAATGATTTATAATAAATTCATTTTTATCCACTTTATTATTCTCATAAAGCAGGCTTCCTTTCAAATCGAATACTTTTACCGAAGACATAATATGCTCAAAAGAGTTAATTTTTATTTGGCTGCTTTTTAGTGACACGACGACTTCTTTTCCATTAGCTTCAAAATCATCTGTCCCCAATTTAGAAGTAGTATAACGCAGTACAAAACGATTCTTAAATTCTCCAATTGCTGTTGTAAAGGAATAAGAGCCTTTGGTCAGATCATAAACAGTATTCGTTGTTTTATCCTCTAAATAAACCGCTTGATTAGCTAAAACGCCATCAGTCTTCTCAATACTGATTTGGAATGTTCCTGCTATGGTGGTTTTATAACCCAATGGCACTTCATCAGCTAGATCAAATGGCAGTCTGCGTCCCTGAATAGTATAATTTCCAGAGTTGTTTATGCTGAAAAAATCAACATAGGCATTCCCGTTAAGAGTTGCACCATCATACAAATTATCAAAATCATTTGTTGCCCCCGTTACGTAACCAACCAATAATTGTTTAAAAGCACCGCCATCATTGGTTAAATTCAGCCAAATCCTGTTCTTTTCAATTTTTGCTGTTTTATCAATACCGCCTTGTTTGAAAAATTGGCTGTTACCTCCAACTGCAGAAATTCGTATCGAATTAGTAAATATAAAATCTCCTGCAATTTTACTAACTACAAAAAAGGATTGACCCGCTGCAATTTTACCAGAGGGCAATACTCCATCTCCTATTCCGTCTCCATTTACATCAGTGCTTTTGGCTGCCGTGGCAGTAGCCACACCTCCCGTAAAATTATAAGCAGCATAATCATCCGAAGTATAAACATACTTAGTGCCCGCATTATTTAATGTTCTGGAAGTGTTGTGAGTCCAGAAATACAAGGCTCCATTAATTATTGAAGCATTATCTGTAATAAATAAATCTGCGTTTATTGCAGATGCATAGGGATTTCCTATCAAGTTAGCTTTCAACGCTCCTTGAGCTGCTATCAAAATGGTACCGTTATTTGGCTCTCCGATAAATTCAGCGTTTTGAGGAGAAGTATATCGCGGAACCCGAGCGATGAAACCCTTTCCTGCAGTCATTATGCTGCCTGTAGTCTCAGCAACCCAAGCTCCATTGGCATAACTCCAATATTTATCGCTGGAAGGCGACAAAAGTCCCAGTGTTTGACCTGCAACAGGGGAGCTCCAATACACATAATCAAAGTCTTTTACACCAGATGTAGCTCGTTTATAAATTATATTTCCCGAATTGTCAGCTGTATCATTCAACTGAACCAAACTCGCATTATTCTCAAATGTTAAACTAGTAGAAGACTCAATATCAAGACCTCCATCTATAAATAATACAATTTCCGAATTAACAATAACAGAACCTGAGTTAATTTGGCATGAACACATATCCATATTAGCTGAAACTGTAAATAATGTTCCTCCATTAAAAACTGCTCTTTTTGAAAGAGATGGCAATCCATTTGACCAAGTAGCTCCATCCCAAGAAGTTTCCGAAATTGGAGATGATGCAATCGAAATATTTGCAGAATTAGCAGAAAAACACCCGCCTTCTGAAACGGTTACGGTATAATTTCCTGTTGCCAACCCCGGAATAGTTACGGTTGTTCCGCTACCTGAATACGTTTCTCCAGAACTAAAATTTAAAATCCAATCCCCAGCCGGTAATCCGCTTAACTCAACACTTCCCGCAGGTCTGGCACAGCTAATTTGATGTACTAATCCCACCACTGGCAAAGTCGGCCCTGAATTAATATCAACTTGAACTACATTAGACGGCGTTACAACTGTACCACAGGCAGCGTTTGAAGACCGCACCCTATAATAATAACTAAACCCAGAAGCTAGCGATATCACCGAAATAGAGGTAACATTACCTACATATAAATTATTATAACCCGACACGAAAGTACTAAATGCCGGATTTGTAGAAACATCTAAATAATAAGCAGTAGCATCAGATACTGCATTCCAATTGGCATTGAAGCCACTGCACAATACATTCGTTGCGTCAATAGCTGTTGGAGAATTTATTTGCTTCGTGTCATAGGTAATTACATTCGAACTGGTACTCACCCCACAATTGCTGTTTTTTCGAACCCTATAGTAAATATTCCCAGGCGGCACTCCTGTCACTGCATAGCTCGTTACATTACCTACATTTAAATTATTAAACCCCGAAACAAAATTAGTGAAACCACTATCTGTTGCAGCATCCAGCAAATAACTTACCGCACCCGCAGATGCTGCCCAATTTGCCGTAAAATTACTACTGCAGTCTACTCCCGTTCCAGCCGATGCCGTCACAACACTGGCAGATCCAACCGAAAAAGTAACTGCATTAGGACTGCTCACGCCAATTAATGAAACGGTCACTCTATAATCACCCGGTGATAAACCAGTTAAATTCTTTGTAATAGCAGAAAAACCGGCATTTCCTATTTTTTGCCAAAAATAAGTATAAGGATCAATCCATTCCGGAGTGTTTTGAAAAGTTCCGTTGTTACCAGCTGGATAAGAATAAATTGTAGTTCCAGAACCTACATTAATATTATACCCTGCAATGATTCCTGCTTCATAACCGGAATAAGTAGTTAGTCCAATTGCCAGAGCAACAATGCCACCCGCTGAAAGTGCTGTACTATACAATCCTAACTTTGCTACTTGTCCTGTAAATGAATCTCCTGTTGCATTATAGACACCGCTTCCAATCTTAGTATTATAAGAGGAACTGCCGTAGTTTGAAGTAGTGACTACTCCGCCAGTAACGGCAACACTAACTCCGTTTAAATATATCTTGACAGTAGAACCATTTCCTACCGCCGCTATATGATGCCAAGAACCATCGCCAAGAGAAGCTGGGAGAGCGGCAGTAACTGACCCTGTAGCTGGCGTTGACAACTCAATAGTTGATGAATTTGCAAACCCAAACTCTATAGCATCATTTTGCCCAAACAAGCTCATCCTGCCCGTAACATCGGCGATATTAAATTTTATCCAGCCCTCAATAGTGAAAGCACTTTTATTGGAAAGCAAAGGACTTCCTAAATCAATATAGTCAGTATCGGCACTGATAAATTTTATGGCATTGTTCATATTAGTTATCGTAATCGCGCCATCAGTGCCTGCTGCACACGAAGCCTCTGTCACAGTGGCTGTAGGAGCAGGCAGTAGAGGAAAAATAGTCATTACTGCCGATGCATTAGAACAGCCAGCCACAGTATAAGCTATAGTAAACGTTCCTCCAGCACTTGCCGCTAAATTGACTTCACCCGTTGAAGAGTTCAAACTCAGCCCCGGCGGCGTAGCTGAATATGTTCCTCCAGCAGCACCTGTTTGCGTAACTGCTACCTTGCCAATAGCAATATAAGCATTACCCGGATAGGATATTGTAGGCGGCGGCTTAAATTGATACACTTGTCCCGATGCAGGTCTGGACGCTATAGTAGTAGTAAATGTTCCAGACTGTGCCGTTGGACTTGCTCCTGAATCGCTCAGGGTTAAATAATTCCCATTTGCATCATAAATCCCAATAGTCGCCGAGGGCGATTTTACGGCAATTGCTTCTTGGTTATAATAATACTCAATTATATTAGTGCCCTCATACAGCCATATTTGAAAAGATATTACATCTCCATTGGCTGTATGATCCCATTTTTGATGGTACCATTCTATTTTAAATATCCTGTCAGGAGCAGCGCCAACCGTAACATATCTAATTTTCTCCGTGCATTTCAAATCATCCCAAAGGGACATCAAAACAGGTTTTATTAATGCGGCATTTGTCGCGCTGTTTGCCGCATTCTGAGCATTTGTAATCGTTGGTGATCCAAAAGTAAGCCAGCCGTTTGAAGATGCCTTTACATTTGTATAAGTAGTACCCGCAAACAAAAACGGAAAGTCCAGCGTAATGGGATTTGTAATACCGTCATCATCTACTGCACCAATCCCTCCAACCGGCGAAGTTCCAGTTAGGATCCCATAAGTGGCTGCCGATGCAGTAAAACAGTATTTACTGGCTATAAGACCCGCTGTTGATGGCGGCGTAAATCTATAAATTTGTCCTGATGCTGGCTTTGTACTAATGTTATCAGTAAAAACAGTATAATCAGCCGATGGACTTGCTCCAGAATTTGTAAGCGCTAAATAATTTCCATTTGCATCGCACATTCCAATTGATGCACCACTCGAACTATTGGAAACCGCTGTGGCACCTTGGCTATATAAATATTCAATTACATTGGTAGTTTCAAAAAACCAAACCTGAAACGAAACCGTATCTCCCGAAGATTGGGCATCCCATTTTTGCTGACTCCATTCCACTTTAAATCTTCTGTGAGGATAAATACCGGTTGTTACATATCTGGGTTTTACTGTACACTTTAAATCATCCCATAAAGGAAACAAAACAGGTTTTACAACACCAGCATTTACCAGTGAATTGGTACTATTTTGAGCATCTGTTACTGTAGGCGTCCCAAAACTAAGCCAGCCATTGGGCGAAACTTGTATTGAAGAATAAACTGTACCTGCAAAAGTAACAGCAAACGGCAAGGCAATACTTGTAGAAACACCTGTATCAGCTGTTGCTCCCAAAGAAGTATCTACAGCTCCAGGAACTCCTGTAAGCGAAATGTAATTCCCTTGTATGGCCGTAAAAGTATAACTGCTTGCAGTTTGACCAAAAGAAAATTGAGAAATCAAAAACAACGCAGGAAATAAAAGAAAACTTTTTTTCATTTGAATAAAGCAGATTAGGATTATACTCACTGTTTATTTCATTGATAAAATAAACAAACTACTTTTCAAATCACCATCTACTAATATCTGCACTATTTTAAATAGCAAACAACACATTTAGCAACCAAGAAATGGCTAAAACTTAATTCATACTAACTTTATAACCAAAACTCTAAAGTATTTAATTTTAAATATTTTTTTATAACTATATAAACTTAAGCAATAAATTAAATAAATCGTGTAAAAGCAATTTTTATCGATTAAATACATCTTTTAGAATATATTGGCGATAATTAACCTACAAAGAATTTAATTATTATAAAATTAAATACAAAAATTAACAAGAAAAAACATTATTTATGTTTAGAGAAAATTTCACGAATTACATTTACCATAAAAAAATCAACCTTCAAAAATATATTCAAATGGATGTCAAATAGCCTTTAGTTTGATTCAAACGCAGTATGTTTATTTTCCTTGAAATCTTAAATTAGTAGAACAAAAAAATCCCATTCTGAATAAACAGAATGGGATCAAAATTTTAAAAAAAGATTATCGTTTAATCGTGAAAAATAATTTCTTCACTTATCCATTTACCGTCTTCCAATTGTATCATTACAATCATAAACTGATTACTGGCGTATAAAGTGTCAACAATGAATTCATTCTTGTCTACTTTGTTTTTTTCATACACTAAGCTTCCTTTCAGGTCATATACTTTTACAGAACTCATTGTCTGGTCAAAAGAATTGATCTTTATCTCACGGTTCCTTACCGACACAAAAACTCCTTTTCCTTTGGCTTCAACATCTCCTGTACCTAATTTAGAAGTATTGGTATAACGCAGTACAAAGCGGTCATTAAATACACCCGTTGCTGTTGTAAAAGAATATGATCCAGACTTTAAATCATGAATAGTATTGGTCACTTTATCTTCCAAATAAATCGCCTGATTCACCATACTGCCATCAACATTATCAATACCAATCTGGAATGTTCCTGCTATTGTACTTTTATACCCCAATGGCACTTCATCGGCTTTATCAAAAGGTAAACCGCGGCCCTGGATAGTATAATTTTTCGAATTATTAACGCTATAAAAATCTACATAAGCATTCCCATTGCGGGTTACGCCATCATATAATTTATCAAAATCATTAGTCGCTCCTGTAATGTAGCCCACTAATAATTGTTTGAAAGCACCTTCATCATTACTTAAATTCAGCCAAATCCTATCTTTCTCAATCTTTGTCGTTTTCTTAGTCCCCGATGGCTTGAAAAATTGACTGTTATTGTTGACACCGCCATTTTCATAATCAAATCGCATCGAATTATTAAAGGTAAAGTCACCGTCATTATCACTAATTACAAAAAAGGATTGTCCAGCAGCTATTTTACCTGAAGGAATTATTGTAGCCGAAGGAGGTATTGTGCCATTATTAATAGCGTTTTGGATGCTTGGTGCTGTGCCAATTGATCCTGACAAACTAAATAAAGCGTAATCATCAGCCTCATACTTATATGTAGTCCCATCTAATCTTCTAGCACTGAAGTGCGTCCAAAAATACAAGGATCCAGTAATTATTGAATTAGCAGGATCAAGTATAAACGCTTCAGCATCTATGGCAGAAGGATATGGATTCCCAATTAAATTGCTTTTATTAGCACCTTGTGCAGTTATTGTTTTAATTCCGTTATTTGGTACTCCATTAAACTCAACACTTTGATAAAAAGGCGGACTGTTTGTACGGACACGGATGATATATCCTCGACCAATATCCATTGCAGTACCACTTGTCTGTGCTTCCCAAGCTCCATTTGTATACCTAAAATAACGATCGCTCGGCCACAAACCACCCAAAGTTTGACCCGCCACCGGAGAACTCCAGTATTCGTAATCCAAGTCATTTAATCCAGGAGTAGTACGTTTATAAGTGATTGATCCGTTATTTACTGCATTATCATTAGTCTGTATCAAACTCGCATTGTTCTCAAAGGTTAGAGACCCTAGCGCATCTACTTTTAAATCATTTTCAAGTTTTAAAATTCCTGAAGAATCAAATATAATATGCTTATTACTATTGACTTCACAAGAACAGCCTTCAATAAGGCCTGTAAGAGTACCGCTTGCATTCAAAATGATTTTTTTAGTATTGTCAGGCAGACCATTACTCCATGAGGCTCCACCATTCCAAGTGGTACTAGGCATGTCTGGAACATTAATTATTCCAGAAAATGTAGCTCCTCGAGCGTTAGTAATTTTAAAAGTATAATCTCCTGCTGTCAAATTATTAACCGTCAATGTATTTCCTGATCCAGGAATATCAGTAGTATTTACGCCTTTTATCTTAGTAAGAGTCCAAAAGCCATCAGGCAGATTATTAAAGGTCACACTGCCAAACTGATTACAACTAACAGCAACTATTGCACTTGCAACTGGTGCTGATGGCGGGATAGAACTTAAGGCAACCGTTATAGAACTTGGACAAAAACTATTAATAGCCATTACCGAAACTGTAATATCTAGATCATCATAGGATCCTGTTGTAGCAGTTATCTCACGTGTTCCATCACCAGCAGTTATTGTCCATCCTGAAGGAACATGCCAAATATACCCTGTAGCTCCAGCAATATCAATACTAAATTTAACACTGCTCAATTCAGAATATGTTGTAGAACCTCCTGATGGAATAATTGTGCTTCCATTCATCGTAATAGCTCCTGAATTGGACTTAACATTTAATATTACAGCAATACCAGCAAAACTCTTAGTACAGCTTGTAGTTGTAGTAGTCACTCCAGTTATTTGTAATGTTTGACCATCGTTAGCAGTTGTTAAAACTCCTGTTGTAAAAGTAGCAGATCCAGATCCATTTGCTACTACTCCGGTTTCTGTAAGTATACTTCCGCCATTAATGGTATAACTAATTGTCGAAGAACTATTCGGTAACAAACCAGTTAAATTTATAGTAGCTCCCGATCCATCACAGGCTAAAATTGTTTGTGTAGCTGATGTTAATGTTGGGGTTGGGTTGACTGTTATAGTAATTGCATTTGATGCTGCCGTAGCGGGCGAAACACAAATTGCTGTTGGAGTTAATACACAGCGGATAATATCGGTACTTACAAAATCTGTCCCTGCAGTGCCTGTATAGGTGGAAGAAGTTGCTCCGCCAATATTTGTTCCATTTTTAGTCCATTGATAAGTTGGAGTTCCTCCATTGGTTGGTGTTGCTGTAAAGGTTACGGAACTTCCGCTGCATGCCGGATTTGAACCACTTGTAATAGCGATACCAACCGAAGGAGTAACACTTGCAGTTACGGTCAAAGTAGCAGTATTTGAATTGGTAGTCCCACAAGCATTAGTAGCGTAATATCTAATCCTTTTTCCATTATCTGCGTAAGCAACTGTATAAGGCACTGCTATATTAGAATATACTGCACTTGAAACTGCTGTCTCCAATTGCCAGCCTGAAGCAGTAACTGTTGAACCATTATTAGTAACTGTAGGTGTTGCTGGATTTAAAGATGCTCCTGCACACAATGCTGATGGCGTAGAAATAGATGCAATTGTTGGTTTATCATTTACAGTAATTGACCCCGTTGCATTAGCACCACCACAACTACCCCCTGTTAATGGAATACTGTAAGTAAATGATCCTGATACAGTTGGTGTACCGCTAATAGTTACAACATTTGATGCAAAAGAGGCACTTACTCCAGCTGGCAAGCCATTTGCTCCTGAAACACCACTATTAGATATTCCTGTAAACCCACTTGTTGTATGAGTAATATTAGTCATTACTGTATTGACACAAACCGTTGGAGCTGATGAAGCCGCCGAAACCGAATTATTAACTGTTATTAAAACTGGTGTCGAATTAGTACTACACCAAGATCCAAATTGATTTTGAACAACTGCTCTAAAATAAGTACTGACATTTAAAACACCTATTTTAGCACTAGTTAATACATTTGTTGTTTCAGAAATATAAGCTACATTGGTTGTAAACGCAGCATCAGTAGCACTTTGCCAATTAGTTATAACAGTACCAGCAGTAGTTGTATGTCCGCTTAACGTCAAATTGCTTGTAGGAACTGCTCCTGCACAAATAGTTTGAGCTGGAGAAACCGAACCTCCCAAAGGAGCAGTTGTTTGAAAAGAGACAGTATTAGAATTACCCGTAGTTACATTACAAACATTTGTTGCTCTTACTCTATAATATAATACACCAGCAGGCAAGCTTCCTACAAAATAACCTGATGATGGATAATATCCTATATATAGATTATTGTACCCAGAAACAAAAGTTGAAAATCCACTGTCAGTGGCAATATCCAAATAATAAGCAGTTGCATTAGTTATGGAATTCCAATTTAGTACTGCCTGATTACAATCTATGCTTGTTGCTGCTGTAACTGTTGGTGCTACAGTTGGACTAGCCGTAGTTGCATAATTCATCGTAGTAGAACTAGGACTCGTTCCACAATTACTATATGCTCGAACTCTGTAATAATAAGTTGTCCCAGGATTTAACCCAGTTAATGCATAACTCAAAACATTACCGACATCTAAATTATTGTATCCTGAAACAAATGATGAAAACCCACTATTCGTAGAAACATCTAGATAATATTTTGTCGCATAGAGTGTATAAGCCCATTGAGCCGTAAATTGAGTGCAAGATGGTGAATGTGGTCCTGCTGTACCAGGTGCAGAAGGCACAGGATCAACTGTTACACTAAAATTATTTCCATAGCCAGATCCACAAGCATTAGTTGAATACACAGTTATTTGTCCCGAAGTAGCATTTGAAGCAAAAGTTGCAGTAGCTGAACGCCCATCTGCACTTGTAACAAAAGTAACTCCAGTGCCAGAAGCATAACTCCAGGTATGATTGGAATTAGCACTATTAGATGTTATTGTATAATTAGCTGTAGTACCTGGACATTGCGAATTGGAACCATTAATAGCACTTACACCGCCTCCAGGGCTACCAGCAACGTAAACATCCCTTGTTGCACTTCCAACACCCGTTACTGTATAAGTTATAGTTGCTGTACCTGCTCCTGTAGCTGTAACAACACCTGTTGAAGAGTTTACCGAAGCAATTGAGGGACTGCCACTAGACCAAGTACCTCCAGATACTGTTGAAGTAAATGTTGTCGTATTAGTGCCATAAGTACAGATGTACTGATTTCCTGATAATATAATAGCGGTATTGATACCTCCAGCAGTTTCAACTTGATCAAATGTATATGCAGCACCACTTCCAGTGCAAACAGCATAGTTCGTCGTGCCTACATGTATTTCTGTGTTATTGCTACAAACTCCATTACCATCTGTATTTAAACTGTTTGTACCATTTTGAAGATACAAAGAAACATTTGTGGGAAAAGTGATTATAGATTTTTTATTAAAATAAATACTGCCCGAGGGAGAAGTTATAACAACTAATAATGAATTTATGCTAATATTACTATCGGAAGGAATACTAATTGTTCCCGAAACAGTTATACTTTTTGCAGAAACATTTACATTAACCGTCACTGTGCTTCCAGATGCAATTACAACATCATCTGACGCTGTTGGAACAACACCTCCAACCCAAGAACTTGTTGAATTCCAGTTTCCTCCAGCACCAGTACTTGTTATGGTCGCGCCAAACCCAATAGTTTGGGCAAATACAAAAAATAGAAAGGCAGCTAAAATTTTAGGTTTAGGTAAAATTATTTTCATATGACCTGGGGTTTTGTGGTATTATTATTGTAAAAATAAGAAAAAAAACTCTCTTTTAGGCTAAATATAATTCCCTAAAACAAAACACGTATTTTTACGCGTCAAAATTAAACAATAAAAGTCATCTTTTACAATAAATCATCCAATTTACTTGATTAACAGATAACTAACCAAAAAAACGACTGTATTGTAAACCTATATGTACAAAAAATACAATTACAGTATTAATACACTATTCACTATAGTCTTGAACTGTCTTTTTTCTTACTGTAAAAGAATTATCTCAGTAACCCAAACGATATTTCTAGCAGAACATTCGCTCATAGAACTTTAAAATATGCAAACTTTTGAAAAATAAAAATGGCACATGGATAAAACGGGTTAAGCAGATTTTAATTCAACATAACTTATTATAAACAAAATGTACTAATGCAAACAAAATTCACTGAACTCCTTTGAAAATATAAAAGCAAAGTGAAATAATCGGGGATCAAAAAGTAAACATTTTGCTTTTCTGCCATTATTCAAAAAAAACTATAGTTAACGGTTTCAACGATTGACAATAATAATAACCCGTTGGGTATAATTCTGTTTAAAAAAAAATGAATAGAAACAGCACTATTTTTCATATAGATTGACTGTTTGAAAATAAAACGTCTATCTGGCTCTTTTAAAACACTATAAATTCTATATATGTATTAAAAAATAATTGCTCCGAACTGGTGACTATTTTATAAAAGTTAATAGATATAATTTATTGAAAAATGGTGTTTTATCCTTCTATACAGCTGCACTCAAATTCAGGCAATAAAAAAATCCATTCCGAACAAACAGAATGGATCTTTCATTAAAAGAAACAGTATTATTAGTTAATCATGAAAAATAATTTCTTCACTTATCCATTTGCCGTCTTCCAGCTGCACCATAACAATCATAAACTGATTACTGGCGTTTAAAGTATCAATAATGAATTCATTTTTGTCTACTTTGTTTTTTTGATACAGCAAGCTTCCTTTTAGATCATATACTTTTACGGATGCCAAAGTCTGGTCAAAAGAATTGATCTTAATCTCACGGTTCCTTACTGATACAAAAACTCCTTTTCCTTTGGCTTCAACATCTCCTGTACCTAATTTAGATGTATTAGTATATCGAAGCACAAAGCGGTCATTAAATGTTCCAATTGCTGTTGTAAAAGAATACGACCCAGACTTTAAATCATGAATGCTGCCAGTCATTTTATCTTCCAGATAAATCGCCTGATTCACCATGCCGCCATCAACATTATTAATACCAATCTGGAATGTTCCTGCTATTGTGGTTTTATATCCCAACGGCACTTCATCGGTTTTGTCAAAAGGCAGTCCGCGTCCCTGAACAGTATAATTCTTGGAATTATTAACACTGTAAAAATCTACAAAAGCATTTCCATTGCGGGTTACGCCATCATACAGCTTATCAAAATCATTGGTCGCTCCTGTAATATAGCCTACTAATAATTGCTTGAAAGCACCTCCATCATTGGTTAAATTCAGCCAAACTCTATCTTTCTCAATTTTTGCAGCTTTCTTAGTCCCCGATGGCTTGAAAAATTGACTGTTATTTATAATATTACCATTACTATCCAATCGCAATGAATTATCAAATTTAAAATAATCATCCAAATCACTAACTGCAAAAAAGGCTTGTCCTGCCGCTATTTCACCCGTAGGAATCACACCTGTACCATTGGTGCTTGGAGCTGCGCCAGTTCCTCCTGTCAGATTAAACAAAGCATAATCATCTGCAGTATAAATATAGGCAGTCCCAGCAGTATTCAACTGTCTGGCGGTGTAGTGCGTCCAAAAATACAATGTCCCTCCAATTACCGCTTCATTATTAATTATAAATGCTTCTCCATCTATAGCAGAAGGATATGGATTCCCTATTAAATTGCTTCTATTGACCCCTTGCGATCTTATTGATTGGAGACCGTTATTCGGCACTCCTTTAAACTCAACACTTTGATAAAAAGGCGGACTGCTTGTACGGACACGAATAATATATCCTCGGGCTACATCCATTATAACATTACCTCCCTGTGCTTCCCAATTCCCAAGAGTATATCTGAAATATCTGTCACTAACCCACAAATCACTCAGCTTTTGAGCCGCTACTGGCGAACTCCAGTACTCATAATCAAAATCTTTTAATCCAGGGGTAGTGCGTCTGTAAGTTATTGTTCCTTGATTTACAGCATTATCATTTGTCTGTACCAAACTCGCATTGTTCTCAAATATCAATCCGCCCTGCACATTCAAACCGTTTATAATGTTTAAAGCCAATCCGGAAGCAATCGTAACAGTCACACCGGGATTGATTACACAGGAACAAGAATTTACTGAAACTGGCAGGCTGTAATCGGCATTAAAAATAACAAAATCATTCAAAGACGGTGCGCCAGCAGGTGACCAGGAGCCATTCCAAGTTTTTGTAGCCAGCGGCTGTATTGTAGCAGATGCACTTGCCGAAACACATGCTGCACCTGTTTGAGACGTTACTGCATAATCACCTGCAGCAAGTCCTGAAAAACTTCCAGTAGTATTTGTTACTGCTGCCACCACCGGATTAGTGCCTGTTAAAGTATATACAGTTCCCGGGGCTGGTGAACTAACAGCTATTTTCCCTGTAGGAACTGAACAAGTGGGTGCTGTGACTGAAACAGCAGGTGCCGCTGGCGGAGTATTACTTAATGCAACCCATATATAACTCGGGCAGAACAAATTATTTGCCATTATCGAAACTGTCCCGCTTTGTGCGCTACTGCCTGTTTTTATAGTTAAAGTAATCGTTCCCTGCCCGCTTATGACTGCCCAGCCCGATGGATATCCCCAAGTATAACCTGTAGCTCCAGCAACCGGCGCTATACTAAAAACGGCTGTTGTCGATGGACAATAAACTGCACTTCCATTTGAAGCATAAGCTACTCCATTCAAAGAAATATTTCCCGAATCGGTATTTACGTTTAGCGTTACTGCATTTGAAGTCACCGATGGCGTACAGGTGCCGCTTACCACACAGCGATACTGATAGGTATTCATGGCAGCAGTTGCTGCCGTGATGTTCATCGTAGCTGCTGTTACATTTGAATAGGGTGCACCATTGGAAAGATTATTAAAAATTGTCCCTCCATTAGTGCTTAACTGCCACTGGTATGTTACTCCTAATCCAGAAGCTGCTACTGTAAATGAAGTATCGCCTGTTGCGCATACTGTACTGCCAGATGGCTGTCCTGTTATTGCTGGTATGGGATTAACCGTTATAGTTGCCACTCCTGTGATTGAAGTGCTGCAAGCTGGAGAACCTTGATAAGCAATACTTACCAAATTATATGCAAATGTACCAGCGGCAACTGTAGATGCCGATACTGTCGCAGTTGTGCTTGCCCCGACATTAACACTCGAACTAGCTCCCCCATTAATATTGTATGTAATGGTTACTGCTGCTGTTTGAGGATTTGTAAAAGTAATATTAGGAGCAGTGCCTCCTTGACAAACACTGGCTGTTCCGCTGATAGCTGCTGCAGGAGTAGCATTAACCGTTACAGTTGCAGTTCCTGTGATTGAAGTGCTGCAAGCCGGAGAACCTTGATAAGCAACACTTACCAAATTATATGCAAATGTGCCAGCGGCAACTGTAGGTACCGATACCGTCGCGGTTGTGCTTGCTCCTACATTAACGGTCGCACTAGCCCCCCCATTAATATTGTATGTAATGGTTACTGCTGCTGTTTGAGGATTTGTAAAAGTAATATTAGGAGCGGTGCCTCCTTGACAAACACTGGCTGTTCCGCTGATAGTTGCTGCAGGAGTAGCATTAACCGTTACAGTTGCAGTTCCTGTGATTGAAGTGCTGCAAGCCGGAGAACCTTGATAAGCAACGCTTACCAAATTATATGCAAATGTACCAGCGGCAACTGTAGGTGCCGATACTGACGCAGTAGTACTCGCTCCAACATTAACAGTCGCACTAGCACCTCCATTAATATTGTATGTAATGGTTACTGCAGCAGTTTGTGGATTTGTAAAAGTAATATTAGGAGCGGTGCCTCCTTGGCAAACACTGGTTGTCCCACTGATGGTTGCAGAAGGTGTAGCATTAACCGTTACAGTAGCCGTTCCTGTGATTGAAGTGCTGCAAGCCGGAGAACCTTGATAAGCAACGCTTACCAAATTGTATGCAAATGTACCAGCAACAGCTGTTGGGGTCGATACTGACGCAGTTGTGCTTGCTCCAACATTAACAGTTGTATTAGCTCCTCCATTAATATTGTATGTAATGGTTACTGCTGATGCCTGAGGGTTTGTAAAAGTAATATTAGGCGCAGCGCTTCCTTGACAAACACTGGCTGTTCCGCTGATAGTTGCTGTAGGAATCGCATTAACCGTAATTGTAGCACTACCCGTCATGTCTGCTGCAACAGCTGTACATTTTGAATCACTTAATGCCGTTACTGTATATGTTTTAGTCGATGATGGCGTAACATTAAAAGTATATGGACTTGAAGCTATGCCAGTAACTGGAACTGAAGTCGTTCCATCAGTATAAGTTAAATTCCATGGACCTGTGCCGGTCAAGGCTATAGATATAGCTTTTGATGTACCGCTGCATGTCGTTGCTGTTCCGCTAACAATAGAAGTTGGATTTGCATTAACCGTAATCGTTGCAGGAGCAGAATCCTCAGGACAGCCTCCAGAATTTGCTAACACAATCGCTCTAAACTTAGTTGTCAGACTTAAATCAGTTACGGTTAAAGTTGTAGTTGTATTGGCAATCACGGTGCTTGTTATAAAATCATCTACTGAGCTTTCCCATCTTATTACACTTGCTTTCCCTGCTCCATTACCAATAGGCAGAGAAGTACCGGACAATGTTAATGTTGTACTGTTTGTATAAGAACAATAACTAGCACTTGTACTTACTGTTCCTGCTGTCACTGTAGTGGCAACAACCGTTACTGCAAGGGTTTTAGCCGCACTTGTTCCGCAACCATTACTAGCCGTAACGCTGATATTTCCATTATTCCCAACCAATCCTGTTGTTACAAAAATTGATGTTGTGCCGTTTCCAGAATTTATTGTCCAGCCTGATGGCACTGTCCAAGTATATGATGTAGCTCCAGACACAGCTGCAATTGTATATATTTGCCCTGTATTTGAAGGACATTGCGGAGTGGTTCCCGTAATAGTACCTGGAGTTGATGGAGCAACTGCAGTTATGGTTAACGTTCCATAATCCCCGTTTTTAGTACATCCTCCAGAAGTAATTTTTGCTCTATATTTATTCCCGCTTAATCCTGTTCCAGAAATTGTTACCGTAAGAGTATTTGTTGTAACTCCCGAATACGGGGCAGAATTTGTCAAATCACTCCAGCCAGAACCAGAATTTACCTGCCATTGATATGAAGGTGAGCTGCCACTAGTAACAACCGTAAAAGAAGCTGTAGGCGTACTTGTGCAGACGATAGCATTTGAAGTGCCGCTAACTGTATAAGGACATATTCCATATAAAACTAAATTTACTAAATCAACAAAACTTTGGGTTTCAGGAGGACTATTGACAGTTGTTCCTGGTGGCACATTATTATCTATGGAAACCGGTGTTATTGTTACTGTTGCATTAGGATTTACAGCATAAATTTGACCAATCCCATTTCCTCCAGTCAGATCAAAATCACCTATAATATTACCTCCCACCACTACATTTCCTTGTTTTTGTAATTGAGAAGTAGAGGGACTTAACAAATCCCCTACAATAATAACGGTGCTTTTCCAAAAATCGGTAGTGCCATTATTGATATAATTTCCATAAACGATTACTGTTGACAATCCGGAACCATTTGCTGTGCTAAAATTTCCTCCAGAATTTACTGTGAAATTCCCTGAAGTCGTACTGCTTCCAACCGTAAACACAACGCCGTCATTGGCCATTAAAGTTCCTGAAACACTTATACTTTTTGCGGCAGCATCTGCAGTAATGGTTACAGTGCCTGCTGATGCTATTACAACATCATCAGCCGCAGTTGGAACAATTCCTCCAACCCAAGAACTCCCTGAATTCCAATTCCCTCCAGTGCCAGTACTTGTTATAGTTGCTCCAAACGCTGTTATTTGCATAAATACAGAAAACAAAAAAACAGCTAAAATCTGAGATTTAAGTAGAATTATTTTCATCTGATTTGGTGATTTGGTGATTTTATGGTATTATTATTCTAAAAAGAGAAAAACAAAAAGACTCTGACGGCTTTTTATTTCTTAGAACCAACAATGTTCTGTTTGCATGTTAAATATTCACACACTACTACAAAACACGTACTTTTGCCTATTAAAGTTAAATATTAAAAGCTTAAGTACCACCACAATCCCAATGTTATACCTGATTATCAGATAACTAACATAAAGACAGTAATTTTGTAAATTTATTTATACAAAAAAAACACGATACTTATAGCTTCAAATCGCATTCTTTTTACTGTTTTTTTTCACAAATCAATTTTCTAACTGTAAATAATTCTCTTTGGCTGTAAAAGGCCATTTTTAATACTGCTACTTCCTTGTTTGGGAATTCGATTCAAATTACTTTGGCAGACTAAGAGCCAACAAAGCCAGATTCTAAAGAAGAGCCATCTGTGTACCATTTTATATGTGTCCAAGAGGCAGGCATCAGCTTCATAGAAAGATAGCATTCCCCTCTCATATAACTGCTAACTGCATTCAAATTCAGTCAAAAAAAAATCCCATTCTGAATAAACAGAATGGGATCAAAATTTTTAAAAGATTATCATTTATTCATGAAAAATAATTTCTTCGCTTATACGCGTGCCATCTTCCAGCTGCATCATGACAACCATAAACTGATCACCGGCATTTAAAGTGTCAATAATGAATTCATTCTTATTCACTTTGTCTTTATTGAACAGCAAGCTTCCTTTTAGATCATAAACTTTTACAGAAGCCAGAGTCTGATCAAAAGAATTGATCTTTATCTGATGGTTTCTTACAGACACAAAAACTCCTTTTCCTTTGGCTTCAACATCTCCAGTACCCAATTTAGAAGTATTAGTATATCGTAATACAAAACGGTCATCAAATGCCCCGCTTTCTGTTGTAAAAGAATACGATCCTGTCTTTAAATCATGGATAGTATTAGTCAGTTTATCTTCCAAATAAATCGCCTGATTCACCATACTACCATCAACCTTATCAATTCCAATCTGGAATGTTCCTGCTATAGTACTTTTGTAACCTAACGGCACTTCATCGGCTTTGTCAAACGGCAATCCACGACCCTGAATAGTATAATTCTTGGAATTGTTAACACTATAAAAATCTACATAGGCATTTCCATTGCGGGTTAGGCCATCATACAATTTATCAAAATCATTGGTCGCTCCTGTAACGTAGCCAACTAATAGCTGCTTGAAAGCACCGCCATCATTCGTTAAATTCAGCCAAACTCTATCTTTCTCAATCTTTGTCGTTTTCTTAGTGTTTGATTGCTTGAAAAATATACTGTTATCTATACTATTACCATTATCCAATCGCAACGAATTATCAAAAGTAAAATCACCCGCATGATCACTAACTACGAAAAAGGCCTGACCTGATGCAATTTTTCCATTAGGAGTTACTCCTGTTTGGTGTGCATCAGTGATACTTTTCGCTACAGTACTAGTTCCACCTGACAAATTAAATACAGCATAATCATCTGCATTATAGATATATTTAGTACCTGTATTATCTACTTTTCTAGCCGAAAAGTGCGTCCAAAAATATAAAGCTCCCGTAACTATTGGATTATTAATCATAAACGCTTCTCCATCTATGGCAGATGGGTATGGATTCCCTATTAAATTACTTTTATTAGCCCCTTGAGCCGTTATTGATTTGATTCCGTTATTTGGCACTCCATTAAACACAACACTTTGGTAGAAAGGCGTACTTGTACTAACACGAATAATATATCCTCTGCCGATATCCATAGGGGTATTACCTCCTTGTGCTTCCCAAGCTCCATTTGTATACCTGAAATAACGATCACTCGTCCACAAACCACCCAGTGTTTGACCTGCTACCGGAGAGCTCCAATATTCGTAATCTAAATCTTTCAATTCAGGAGTCGTGCGTTTATAAGTTATTGATCCGCTATTTACTGCATTATTATTTATCTGCACTAAACTCGCATTGTTCTCGAATGTCAATGTACCATGAACATCTAAACCGTTTATAATTTTTAATACTAATTCAGAACCAATAGCATCACCAATAGTAACCTTTTTACCCGAATTGATTACACAAGAACAAGAATTTACTGTAACTGGCAGGTTGTAATCAGCATCAAAAACAACATAATCGTTTATTGTTGGAACTCCAGCAGGTGACCAGGAGCCATTCCATATTTTTGTCACCAATGGCTGTATTGTAGCAGATGCACTTGCCGAAACACATGCTGCACCTGTTTGAGACGTTACTGCATAATCTCCCGCATCAAGTCCTGAAAAGCTTCCTGTAGTATTGGTTACTGCTGCCACCACCGGATTAGTACCTGTCAAAGTATATACAGTTCCTGGAGCTGTTGATGTAACAGCTATTTTTCCTTTAGGAGCTGCACAAGTAAGTGCTGTTACTGAAACTCCAGGTGCTGTTGGCGGAACTGTGCTTAACGTAACCCCTAAAAAACTCCAACAAGACAAATTATCTGCCTTAACCGAAACTATTTCTCTTAATAAACTAGTACCCGTTCTTACTGTTAAAGTTGTCGTTCCATGTCCGCTTAACTCTGTCCAATCCGATGGAATTATCCAAGTATAGCCTGTAGCTCCTGTAACTGGTGCTATACTAAAAACGGCTGTAGTTGACGGGCAATAAATTGCACTTCCATTTGAAGCATAGGATATTCCATTCAAAGAAATATTTCCTGAATCAGAATTTACATGTAACGTTACAACACTTGTGGTCACTGATGGTGTACAGGTTCCGCTTACCACACAACGATACTGATAGTTATTCATCCCTATAGTCGCTGCTGTGATGTTCATCGTGTCAGTTGTCACATTCGAATATACTCCAGTGTTTGAAAGATCATTAAAAATTGTTCCTCCATCGGTGCTTAACTGCCACTTATACGTAAGCCCAGCTCCAGAAGCCACTACGGCAAATGAAGTGTTATCTGATTCGCATACAGTACTGTTTGATGGCGGTGTGGTTATGGCTGGAGCAGTGTTGACTGTTACAGTTGCGCTTCCTGTAATTGTGGTAGAACAGTAAGCTGTATCTTGATACGCTACACTTTTTAAACTATATACAAAACTACCGCCAGAAGCTGTTGAAACTGCTACACTTGAAGTATTGCTTGCACCAACTCCTATATCTATTGTTTGATCCGAACCTCCATTGATTTTATAAGTTACAGTTACGGAAACGGTTTGAGGGTTTGTAAAAACAATATTGGGAGACGAAGCGCCTAAACACACACTGGTTGTACCGCTAATACCAGCTGTAGGTATTGGTCTAACTTCAAGATTAGCAGTTTCATCTGCAAATGGAGCCGTTCTTGTACAAGAATTTCCATTAGTAATTGAAATTAATGTATAAGCTGTATTAACAGTTGGGTTACCTCCTGCCGCAAAAGTAGTTAAAGATGCAGTTCCGATGGATTGAATATATAGTTGTGAGTTAGCCTCATTTCTATATGTAATACTATAACCAACAGCTGGTCCAAAAGACGAGTTCTCTGCGTCAAAAGTTAATTGTGGGCTGTCACCTGCACATATGGTTGGTGCAGAGAAACCACTAGATACGTTGTTGGGTAAGGCATTAATCAGGATTGCTCCCGAAACTGCACTTGTAACCGACGGTGCACATGTTCCGCTGACAACACAATAGTAATAAGTTGTTCCGGCTGTTGTAGTTGGCGGTGTATAACTCGATGATGTTGCTGAACCAATAGATGTACCTCCTGAATTGCTTGCTGTAGCATTGCTAAACCACTGATAACTAAGACCAGCTCCTGCTGCCGTTACCGACATGGCGGTCGCTGTTCCATTTAAGCAAATCGTTTGTGCCGCTGTTGACTGACTGCTAATTGCCGGCAGGGCATTGATCAGGATTGCTCCCGAAACTGCACTTGTAACCGACGGTGTACATGTTCCGCTGACAACACAATAATAATATTTTGTGCCTGCTGTTGTAGTGGGCGGTGTATAACTCGATGATGTTGCTGAACCAATAGATGTACCTCCTGAATTGCTTGCTGTAGCATTGCTAAACCACTGATAACTAAGACCAGCACCAGTAGCCGTTACTGACATAGCGGTGGCTGTTCCATTTAAGCAAATCGTTTGTGCCGCGGTTGACTGACTGCTAATTGCCGGCAGGGCATTGATTAGGATTGCTCCCGAAACTGTACTTGTAACCGACGGTGTACATGTTCCGCTGACAACACAATAATAATAGGTTGTGCCTGCTGTTGTAGTGGGCGGTGTATAACTCGATGATGTTGCTGAACCAATAGATGCACCTCCTGAATTACTTGCTGTAGCATTGCTAAACCACTGATAACTAAGTCCAGCACCAGTAGCCGTTACTGACATAGCGGTGGCTGTTCCATTTAAGCAAATCGTTTGTGCCGCGGTTGACTGACTGCTAATTGCCGGCAGGGCATTGATTAGGATTGCTCCCGAAACTGTACTTGTAACCGATGGTGTACATGTTCCGCTGACAACACAATAATAATAGGTTGTGCCTGCTGTTGTAGTGGGCGGTGTATAACTTGATGATGTTGCTGACCCAATAGATGCACCTCCTGAATTACTTGCTGTAGAATTGCTATACCACTGATAACTAAGACCAGCACCAGTAGCCGTTACTGACATAGCGGTGGCTRTTCCATTTAAGCAAATCGTTTGTGCCGCGGTTGACTGACTGCTAATTGCTGGCAAAGCATTGATTAGGATTGCTCCCGAAACCGCACTTGTAACCGACGGTGTACATGTTCCGCTGACAACACAATAATAATATTTTGTGCCTGCTGTTGTAGTGGGCGGTGTATAACTCGATGATGTTGCTGAMCCAATAGATGTACCTCCTGAATTGCTTGCTGTAGCATTGCTAAACCACTGATAACTAAGACCAGCACCAGTAGCCGTTACTGACATAGCGGTGGCCGTTCCATTTAAGCAAATCGTTTGTGCCGCGGTTGACTGACTGCTAATTGCTGGCAAAGCATTGATTAGGATTGCTCCCGAAACCGCACTTGTAACTGTACAACCACTAGAAAATGTAACTACACAATAATAATAAAGAGTACCCGCTGTGGCTGTAGAAGGAGTATAAGAAGCTGAAGTAGCTCCTGAAATACTGGTTCCTCCTGAAGCAGAAGCCGTAGTATTACTATACCATTGGTATGAGCTTATACTATTCCCCGACGCTGCACTAGCTACAATTGTTAAAGCAGTAGCAACACTATTTATACATACTGTTTGCCCTACTGTTGCCGGCTGAGTAGTGATTGCTGAAACATTTACGACAGCATTTACCGTAGCATAACAAGTATTAGGATACGTACTAGTAACTGTATAAGTGGTGGTGGTAGTTGGACTGGCTATAACTACATTTCCCGAAGAAGTGTTTAATCCTGTAGTAGGCGTCCAAGAATAGGTAGGGATTAAACCGTCACTAGAGGAAACTGGAGCCGTAGAAGTTGTCCAAGTAGGTGACCCCGACAAAGTAACCGATGACGACCCAACAGCACTATTTGAAATAGTACCCGTACCTTCATTTAATTTATAATAAGCCACCAAACCCGTACTGCTTAACGGCACAGTTTTATCCTTATATGCATTTATTTCTGTAGCTGATCTCGCTACATTCCATAAACGTATTTCATCCATAGTACCCGCCAAGTTAGGATCGACTCCATATTGTGATTTACCAAAATAGCTATTTGTTTTTGTGATAGCAGCAGGAGTAAGAGTCATGTTAGTATTTGAACCTATAGCTGCTCCATCCAAATACATAATACCTGTTTTTGCGGCTGCATTATAAGTTATGGCCAAATGATGCCATGTATTTGTAGTAATTGACGTGTTACCATCAATACGCTGCTCATTATTGTTACCATTAATGGTTATTGCATATCTAGGCAACTTATTTCCATCAAATCTTGGGGTAAAAAACATATTATTGGTCATACCTGAACCAAAATCAAAAATACGTTGCCAATTGGTGGTATTATCTGTCCAGTAAAGCATGGTCTCAAACGTAAAATCTGTTGTTGTGCTTAATGGGTCTCCATTAACAGTCATATAATTACCACCATCCATAGTCACTGCATTACCAGAATCACCAGCCGCTGTTAAAGTAACGGATTGCCCAGAACAAATGTTTGATGTTAATTTATCAACCGTAACTACGGGTACTGCGTTTACTGTTGCCGTTACTGCGGTTCTTGTAGCTGAAACACAATAATTTGTAGTATTTCTTGCTTCAGCATAGTAGGTTGTTGTACCCGAAATGGAAGGTGTTGTATAACTTGAATTATCCGTTAACAGAGCTGTACCCCCACTAGATGCTGCATACCAATCTATCGTTTGTCCAGAACCTGGAGTTGCTGATAAACTTACGATACCAACACCACAACGTGAGCCATTAGATACAGAAGAAGGGGGCGTAGGAGCCGTACAAGTAGCTGTACCTACATTAACAATACCTGTCGTTGCTGCAAAAAAAGTATTATTGGTATTGGCTGCAGTTGAACTTGTGCTTCCCCATGTCCCAGATGGTGTTGTGAAACCTCCTAAAGTTAGTGTCCCCGCAGGATGAGTTAAACCAGTACCCAAATTAGCTATTACTCCAGAAGCAATAGACAAATTGCTATTTATAGTTGTTGCTGCTCCAAAAGTTTTCGTTCCTGAACCAGATAATATAAGATTATTGTACGTTATAGCAGTTGTACCTAAGCTTTGTGCGCCAGCCTTATTGAATTCCACCGTTCCTGTACCCGCAGTAAAAGTTCCGCCAGTACCACTAACATCACCAGCTATTTCCAACACACTAGAACTTCCTTGCAAAGTCCCAGCAGTTCTTATCCAATTTCCTGTAAATGCATGTGTTAATGAAGTTCCTAAATTCAATGTTCCTCCTGTTCCATTTATCGTTAATCCTACTCCATTTACATTGCCTGTAAATGTGGCTGTACCTGCCGTTTTAGTCATTGAAACTGTTCCTGCAGTCGTAAATCCAGCTATACTTTGAGTAGCAGTTCCTGTAATTGTAACTCCACCTGATATACCTGTTATAGTACCGCTTCCACTATTTATAAGATCTCCGTTTAAGGTTAACAAAAAAGTTGACATATCTAAACTTGTATTATTATTCAGCGTCAAAGCGGCATTTGTAGTAACAGCTCCCCCTAATGTTTTAGTCCCAGAATTAGAAAATGTAAGATTACTATAGGTTACCCCCCCTTTTACTGTTTGATTACCCGCACCACTATAATTTACAGTATTACCGGCGGTATTTGCAGTAAGAGTACTAATTGTAGGTACAGTTAAATCATTTATATATAACACGCTTGTAGCCGTTGCGTTATTTAAAGATGTAATAGTTCCTGAATTATTAAGATTAATTATTCCTCCAGTACTATTGGTAATAGTTGCAATTGCACCAGAACCATTAAGATTTAGCGTACCTGTATTTGTAAAAGTCGTAGAACTTATTGCACCGGAACCTGGATCTATATTTGCTGTTGCATTATTGGTAATAGTAGCTATAGAGCTGATACCCTGAATAACAAGTGTATTCGATGCCGGCGATGCGTTGGTTATTGCACCTGTTCCCAAAAGTGCTGTCGAAATGTAAAGATTACCGTTGTTGGTAAGTGTAACACCTGTTACAGTAACATTTGGTATTGTTAGATTTCCTAATAATCCCTGAGCATTAGTACTAAATGTCTGAACTCCTGCACCTGCCGTAAAAGTTCCGTTATTCGTAATTCCTCCTCTGAATTCTATAGCTTCACCCGCTGTATTATTCCATGTTCCACCTGAATTTACAGTAACCAAACCTGTGAAAATTTTTGTTCCAGTTGTACTACTATGTATTAATGTTCCAGAGATTGAAGATGTACCGCTTACAGTAAAATTTTTGTTATTAACTGTCAAAGTAGCCGAAGCATTAATCGTTAAATTATTACATACTGCCGTAGTTCCAGATGTAGCTGTAGAGATAGTTGGCATATTTGGTACTCCGCTAGGTATTATTACATTAACAGCAGAAGTTGGCACTGCATTTGTAGACCAGTTGGCACCTGTATTCCAATCTGTACTTGATGAACCATCCCAAGTAGTCTGTCCTAAACCAAATTGAAAAATCAATAAACAAAAGAAAAGTATAATTCTATTCATAATATTTGGGGGTATTTGGAAATGCAAAAAAGTAATTTTAATTTCATATAATCAGATTCATTCAATTAGTGAATTGATTTCTCAGGCAAAAAATATTCATAACTCGAAATCCATGCGGATTCGAATACGAATACTAGCGATAATCTTTAGAAAAAAAAGGAAATAATAAGGCTAGCGCAAATACAAAAGATTTACTGAATCTTTTCTTGTGCTATCCTGTTTGATTAAGTGATCAAACACAACCATTATTATCAATTTTGACAAAATAGAATAATAATTTTTTAGCTTATTTATCTGGGGAGATAAAAAAGCAGCTACAGTAGGTAAAGTTTTATTCATACAATTTAGGCATTGGGGGTGAGGCTATTCTTTTATTATTCAAATTCACAAAACTGTTTCCATATTTTTTAGATACAAAAAACAGCTCTCATTTGTATTTTGTTTTATCTATTCTAAACAAAACACACTTAATATGCTACAAATCTAAACATTAAAAAAATAACAACAATCATATTTTTTTAAAATCGTATGAAAATTTCAGCAAAAATAGTAAAAGCCATCACATTCAAAAAATTGTGACGACATAAAAAAGCCTCATCTTGTATCTACAAAATGAGGCTAATAGCGATTTTTTTTTAGAAGCAAGATTATAAAATAACTTTACTGGTTGTCCATTTACCGTTTTTAAGCTGGGTTTTAATAATTAATACTTGCTTAGCAACACCTAAGTCGTTAATCACATATTCATTGGTATTGATATTTCTTTTTTCAAACAGCTGCTTTTGTCCCATACTGTATATAAAAATCTCATTTATGGGAGCTTCTGTTGCGTTAATCGTTATCTGATTATTTTCAACCGAAACAATCAATGGGTTTCCCTTTCCGCTATAAAGTTTTTTAAGAGTATTAGCATCAATTGAAACCAAATCTACTGGAACTGACACAATCGGTTCGGTTACTACTGGAGCAGGAACAACTGGAACTGTTACAACCGGTTCAGTTACAACTGGAGCAGGAACAACTGGAACTGTTACKATCGGTTCAGTTACGACTGGAGCCGGAACAACTGGAACTGTTATGATCGGTTCGGTTACGACTGGAGCAGGAACAACTGGAACTGTTACGATCGGTTCAGTTACGACTGGAGTCGGAACAGCTGGAACCGTTACAACCGGTTCAGTTACAACTGGAGTCGGAACAACTGGAACTGTTACAACCGGTTCGGTTACGACTGGAACAGGAACAACTGGAACCGTTACAACCGGTTCAGTTACAACAGGAGTCGGAACAACTGGAACTGTTACAACCGGTTCAGTTACAACTGGAGTCGGAACAACTGGAACAGTTACAACTGGAACAGTTACAACTGGAACCGTTACAACCGGTTCGGTTACAACTGGAGTTGGAACAACTGGAACTGTTACAACCGGTTCAGTTACAACAGGAGTCGGAACAACTGGAACTGTTACAACCGGTTCAGTTACGACTGGAGTCGGGACAACTGGAACTGTTACAATTGGCTCTACAGGAGGTGCAGGACTACTATTAACATAAAGTAACACAAAACGGTCATCAAATCTTCCAGCTAATGTTGTAAAACTGTAAGTGCCATTTTTTAAATTATGGGTAACGCCAGTAACTAAATCTTTAAGAAAAACATCTTGATTAACCAACAAGCCATCTACATGATCTATAGTAATATTAAATGTGCCAACTATCGTCGTTTTGTAACCCAATGGTACTTCATCGGTTATCAAAAATGGCAGGCCTCTTCCTTGAATGGTGAGATTCTTACCTCCATTAATACTGTAAAAATCAACATATGGATTCGAATCTAAAGTAACAGCATCATACAGTTTATCCCAGCCATTGGTTGCTCCAGTAATATAAGCAACCAATAATTGCTTAAAAGCTCCTTCTGCATTGGAAAAATTCAGCCAAACTCTATTTCTTTCTATAAGACTCTTTTTTGAGTCACTTGAATTCTTAAAAGCAATACGCTCTAACTTAATTTCATTATTACCTGCCGAAGCTTTTGCATTCATCTCTTTTCCGAAAGAAACTTGTGAAATCAAAAAAAGACCACACATTAAAAGTAAAATTGTTTTCATAAGAATAGCCTGTTAAATTTATATTCAGTATTCAATTAATCATCTAAATAGGTAATTTGTTATTCTGGAATTTAAAGCATACTCGAATTTAACGAATAAATTTAAAAAAACAGAAGAAAAGCATATTTAATCGATTAAAAACATATTTTATTATTTATAATAATAATTAACTTACAAATAATATTATTTAAATTTTACAAACAGCCCATTTGGCAATTAAAAGAAACAAACACTGAAAATTAAATTTTTGTCAATTTTATTTTGATCTCAAAAAAGAAAACTAAAACATTTTTGGAGAAACAATAAAAATGAAGCACATTCTATTTCTTCGTTCGAAAAAATTACTTTTGCGTCTAGACAACTAAAACATAACATTGCTCATGAAAGAAGTCTATTCGATCAAAGAAGCCATTCAAAAAATAGAACATTTTTGTGCTTATCAGGAACGCTGCCATGAGGAAGTGGTATCCAAGTTATGGAGCATGAAATTGGATGCGTCAGAAATAGACGAAGTTATAGTGCATCTAATTGAACACAATTTTCTTAATGAATCACGGTTTGCCTGCAGTTTTGCCCGAGGAAAACACCGCATTAAGCATTGGGGTAAAATCCGAATTACCAATGAGCTAAAAATGCGAAATATCAATCAAACACTGATTAATATTGCCCTGAAAGAAATTGAACCCGAAGAATACATCACCACATTTGAAGAATTGGCCGAAAGAAATTGGAACTCCATCACAGAAAAAAATGTCCTAAAAAAAAGAAAGAAATTTTGTGACTATATGCTCCGCCGAGGATTCGAGAGCAATTTAGTTTATGACAAAGTACGAGAGCTGGAGAATGCTAACGCCTGATACTGTTTTTCGTAAAGATTCACGAAGAAAACACGAAGATTCTCCAAATGAATTGAGAAGTAAACTCAAAAAAACTAAACATTCAATTGCTTATTTTAGACTAAAAAACTTTGTCAATCTCTGCAAAACCTTAGCAAATCTTTGAGAAATAGCTGGCTTTTATAAACTTAAAAGAACACTCACCGCATTTCCTCCAAAACCAACGGCATTGACCAAGACCTTACGAATAGGTTTCGTCTGTTTTTTTGCTTCCGCAAAAGGAACTCCGATGAACTGATTATGCTGCATCATCAAAATAGCCATTTCCAAGCTCAAAATTCCCGATGCGCCAAAAGTGTGGCCAATTTTCCATTTGTTGGTTGTCAGCAATGGCAAATCCGTACCGCCCGAGACTGAAGATCGAACTGACGAACTAAAAACTTTCTCAATCGCTCTGTACTCAGTCAAATCCCCTTTTATAGTTCCGGGAGCATGCATCACGATGGCATCAACTTCGGATAAATCTGTATTTGCTAAAGCCATTTTCATTGATTTTTGAAAACAGTCCGCTTCTGCCGAAATCGAAATGTTGTGTTCCAATATTTCAGTAGCATAGCCAATGCCTTCAATAAAAGCCAAGGCATTTTCTTTTTTCCCTATTTCGAGACAGCATACTCCTGCTCCTTCTCCCAAAATCATCGTATTTAGTTTTTTATCCAAGTCCAAAGCGCGATTTGGGTATTTTTCGTCACTTTTAGAATAAATTTTCAGAGCCCGCATTTGACCAATCGTAAAATCGGTTAAAGGTGCTTCACTGCCGCCAACCAAAAATTTATCGGCCATACCCGATCGCAGCCACGCTACTCCATTAAGAACCGCATGCAGTGCCGTAGAACAAGTGATCGAATGTGAAATTTCAGGTCCTGAACTCTGCAGATCATGTGCCACCCAAGAAGAAATATTCCCTAGTGTGGTCGTTGGCGAAGCCAAAGTCTGCGCTTTTCCACTCTCTAAGTATTCCTGAAAATGTTTTTCAAATAAATCAGTAGCTCCACGGGAAGAACCAATGTTGATTCCGAAAATATCCTTATCATTCCATCCCGCTTTTTTAATCGCTTTGCGTGAAGCAGCCATTGCAAACAGAACGGATTGATCCAGAGACTTATATTTTATGTCCGATTGCCGTAATGCATCAACTTCTGCCTTAGAATCCTCATCAAGTACGGCAACAGCAGTGTTTTGATGATCCAGAAATTGTGTTGAGAAACAAGGACTTTCAGAAAGGTAATTTTTCCAAACCGCATCAGACGAATTCCCTAATGACGAAATGGATGTTATAGCGGTTATGGAGATGATTTGTGACAAAATATTCTATTGTGATTTGACCGCAAAGGTCGCAAAGTTTTACGTAAAAAGACAACTATTTAAACACTAAGAGCACCAAGATTGCACTAAGGGCGCTATTTAGAATAAAAACTTTCTGGACATTGTGTCTTCTTAGTGCCCTTTGTGGCTAAACTCTAAACTATTTCCAATGCTTTTTCGACTACTTCATACACTTTTTGCAAGTGCGCATCAGTAATCACATACGGAGGCAAAATGTACACAATATTCCCAACTGGACGCAAAATCACGCCATTATCAATAAAGAAATCATAAAGCCTGTTGCGTAAAGTTCCGTAATAACTAGCAGAAGTCTCTGTTTTTATTTCCAATGCAAAAATAACCCCGAGCACTCTTGTGGCTGTAACCATAGGATGATTTTCAATCCGTTTTTTAAATGCTAAATGGMTTTTATTAATTCGGATCAAATTATGCTGCATTGCTGCTGTTTCCAACAAAGTCAAACTAGCCAAAGCAGCTGCACAACCCGTAGGATTTGCGGTGAAAGTATGTCCGTGAAATAACGCTTTATTGATATCTTCATCATAAAAAGCATCAAAAAGAGCTGAAGTAAAAGTAGTAATCGCCATAGGAATGGTACCACCCGTCAAGGCTTTAGACAAACACATCATATCCGGTTTTTGGGTCAAATAATCGCAGGCAAACGTTTTTCCGGTTTTTCCAAAGCCTGTCATTACTTCATCGGCAATTGTGAGAACATTGTTTTCTTGGCAAATTTGGATCAATTGATCCAATGCTTCGGGTTCGTACATCACCATTCCGGCTGCTCCCTGCACTAAGGGCTCAAAAATAAATCCAGCGCAATTATGATTTTTTATAACTGCTCTCAGCGTATCAAAACTTGCCTGCTCCTCTCCTTTAACCGGTACTGGAATCCGGACCACATCAATGAACATCCCTTGAAAAGCCTGCGTATAAAACGAAATTCCGCTAGCAGCCATTGCTGCAAAAGTATCGCCATGAAAAGCATTTTCAAAAGCTATTATTGTTGTTCTCTTTTCGCCTTTATTATAAAAATACTGCAAAGCCACTTTAATCGCCACTTCAACCGATGTTGAACCATTATCGGAGAAAAATACTTTCTTTTGATTAATCGGTAAAATAGCTAACAGTTTTTCAGCCAGAATAATGGCTGGCTCATGCGTAAACCCGCCAAACAAAACGTGCTCCAATGTGGTCAGCTGTTTGTAAATTGCATCGGCAATAAACTTATTGGAATGTCCATAAGGATTGACCCACCAAGAAGCAATGGCATCAATGTATTCTTTGTTGTTTTCGTCCCAAAGCAAAGCGCCTTCACCTCTGGTTATTGCAATAGGAAGAGCTGCCGTTTTGTGCTGTGTATAAGGATGCCAAAGATGTTGGCTGTCTCTTTCGATTAAAGTCATTAGATAAAAGAATTATAGAAAACAGAGTATAGAAAAAAGACTAAACACTGTGATTTTTGACAAAGATAAGAAAGTCTATTCTCTTTATTCTATATTCTATAGTCTTATAAGCTCAACAGTATCTCCCGAAACCGATCCGCATATTCTTTGATTACATTTTGGTCAAAATACGGTTCCTGTTCAATTCGTCCAATGCATTTAATCCCAGTTTTGTTCAAAATAATTAACTCTGTCGCTTTATTTTCTTCTCCGGAAAAAATAATTCCCCCAATCACTATTTTACGATTAAGCAACGCTTCTATCGTAAGCAGTGTATGATTGATACTGCCCAAATAATGTCTTGAAACCACAATTACTTTGTAATCGGGCTGGATTAAATCAATAATACAATCCGTATTATTCAAAGGAACAAAAACACCTCCAGCTCCTTCAACAACCAAATGGTTTTCGGTTTCTGGTTCAATTATTTGTTTCAAATCAATGGTTACTCCGTCTATTTCAGCGGCAAGATGAGGACTGGCCGGAGTATTCAGCAAATAGCTGTTCGGATGAATGATTGTTTTACCATTGGAAGCAAATGATTTTACTTTATGGCTGTCTGAATTGTCCAAATCTCCCGCCTGAACTGGTTTCCAATAATCGGCTTGCAAAGCTTCAACAATAATGGCAGAAGCAATAGTTTTGCCCACATCGGTAGAAATTCCTGTAATAAATAGTTTCATGATTTATGGCCACGGATAATACGGATACTACTGATTATCACTGATTTTTTAAATTAATTTTTCTGTCATTTGTATAGATAAACCTTTTAAACTCTGGTTCTTCTCCAAAATTCAACAATAAGCCTACTTCAATTTCTGTTGCTTTTAGATAATTCATTGTTTGAGCCACATGAACATTCATAAGTAATTCACAAGCTTTAAGTTCGACTATTACTTTGTTCTCAACTAATAAATCTGCGAAATAGTCGCCTATAAGTTGTTTTTTGAAATAAACTTTAATTTGCTTTTGAGCTTCAACTTTGTAGCCTCTTGCAATCAATTCAAAATACATTGCATTTTGATATACTTTTTCAAGGAAACCAGCACCAAGTTCATTATAAACTTCATAATAAACTTTTAAAATTGAATCTGTTATAGACCCGTGTAATAAATCTGCCATATTAATCTGTGTAAATCGGTAATATCCGTATTATCCGTGGTCCAATACGCAACGTTTTTAATTATTCTTTGCATGTCTTTATGTTTTCTCTTTGCGAAACTTAGCGTAATCGTACATTTCAAAACACAAAAATACCAATAAAAAAACAAACCCATCATTGCGATGGGTCTTGTTTTATTACTCTTCTCTTAGCTCATCAAGAACTTTCCTGATCTCTTTGGCATATTTCCCGTAAAAAAAATGAACCCACCATTCCAGAGCCAAACCCATAAACAAAATTGAAAAAATAACGATCGAAAATGTAGTAACCAAAAAAGGAGTACTGTTAAGCCCTTTAGCAAAAAAATCAGGAATTTGGTAATATATGAACCCCAATAAAAACAATATAACAAACGGTATTAACGCAAATCCGAAAGTTTTATACAGTTCCATATTCAGCCGAATATCAAAATAGGTCTCATACAGACTGTCTTTAGTACTTAAAGTTGTTCTTCCTAATCTCCTGTAAAAAATATATAATTTCACCAAATAATAAATGCAAACCGCAACAAATATGGAAAAAAGCAAATAAAATGGCATAACTGTATTGGCAGGAACTTCAAAAATAAAAGGAACAAATCCAATTATTACAATGGAAATTATTTGATATAAAAATTCCTTTTTTAAATTATTCTTAATTATTTCCAAAGGCGTATTTGCCGATTTTATTTTGTCCAAATGGGTAGGAAGACTCACGCTTTCTGTTTTTTCGTTCTCCCAAGCTGATTGTATATCCTTAAAGTCCATAACCTTGTTTTTTTATAATTTCTTTTAATTTGTCTTTTGCCCTGTTCAGCTTCACTCTTGCATTTCCTTCTGAGATACCTAAACTGACTCCTATTTCTTTATGTGAAAATCCCTCAAGCTGATAAAATATAATGGCTTTGTCAATTTTATCCAATTCCTGAACAGCTTTGTAAAAATGATGCAGCTGACTTTCTTTGTGGTCAGAATCACTTTCTTCTTCCTTGATGTTTTCTGAGGCTATTTCATATTTGTCCACCTTTCGTTTTTCTTTCTTCAAAAAAACTATCGAGGTATTAATCGCCACTCYGTACATCCAAGTCGAAAATTGACTTTCGCCTTTAAAACTGTCATAGGCTTTCCACAACTGCAGGACAATCTCCTGAAACAGATCCTGCTGATCGTCCCAATTATCCATATACATTTTAGAAACCTTATAGAGAATTCCTTTGTGCTGCTCAATACGGGCTAAAAACTCTTGCTCTTTGGTTTTCAAAATTTTAGTTCATTATAGGTTTCACTGTATATCCAGCTTTCTTTAATAATTTGATCACTCCACCTTCTCCTGCTAAATGCGCTGCGCCTACTGCAAAGAAAACACTTTCCTTACGCATCATTTCGGGCATTATTTTTAACCAATTTATGTTTCTGTTATCTAATAATATTTTTTTGGTGTTTACAGACATCAATTCTTTGTCAGTTGTCATCGCATAAAGACTGCCTATATCTTCATTTCTATAATCTTTTATCATAGTATCAGACATGTTGGCATTTATCTTTTGCAAATAAGCAAGCAGTTCATCATCAGTAAATGATTTGTTTAAAATATCCAATTGCTCAGTGGCTTTTTCGAGTCCAACGATTGGCTTATTGCTTTCTTTAGCCTTGGCAAGAAATTCCATTTCATAAAATTTCAAATCGGCACAGCCAAGCGACTTCATAAACAACAAACTCATAACAGTTTCCAGAGTATAACTATCGACCTGAGCCAAAGTAAGTCCTCCGCTATTTTTTAACACATCTTCCAATTGTGCAATTTGTTTTGGGGATAATGTTTTAGACAATGGTTCTTTGCCCATAGCTGCCTGCTGCACTATTTTTAACTCCTCAATATCACTCATATTAACTTCCAAAGCCAATTTTGAGGTTCGAGAGAAAGCGTCTGTGGCTTTAGGTTTCATAACAAAATCTTTCCCGCAGATCATGTGAATGGTTCCAAAAAGATAAGAAGGTTTTGCCAGTCCATTACCTGATACTTCCCACAATACTGAATTTTCACTTTTTTGAGTTTGTGCATTAACTGAAAAATTAAAGACTAATACCGTTACTGCTACAATTGATTTGAATACATTTTTCATAACTTGTTTGTTTTTTGATTGATGATTGAAGTAATCTTATTTAATTACAGCACGTAAGTAATCGAACAATCAAAACGTTACAAAAAAATATTTGTTTTTTTTAAAGAAGTGAGGAAAGGCAGGCCATCAGAGATGAAATTTCTTCTTTTGAATTGAAGTTATGGATACAAAAGCGCAATCTTTCCTGTCCTTCTGGAACGGTTGGCGAAAGTATCGCTTTGACATCAAAACCATTTTGCTGTAGCGAACTGGCAATATTTTTTACCTTTTCATTTCCAGGAATAATGGCGCTTTGTATTGCTGATTTACTGCGGATAAAAAGCGGATTTAAATACAGCATTTTTTTCACCTGATTAAAAAAGACAATGTTTTCTTTTAGTAGTTCAAGTGCATTTTTATCTTTTTCTAAATGATGGTAACCAACTAAAATCGTGGCCACCGAATGAGGAGAAAGTCCTGTGGTATAAATAAAGCTTCGGGCAAAATTAACGAGATACGATTTTAATTCACTAGATCCTAAAACAACTGCCCCATGACAGCCTAAGCCTTTGCCAAAAGTCATTATCCGGGCAAATATTTTGTCCTGCAGCTGCAAATATTGAATCAAGCCTTCTCCTTTTTCTCCAAAAACTCCCAAAGTATGGGCTTCATCAACCACTAAATAACAATTGTATTTCTCTGAAACAGCAATCAGTTCTTCCATATTCGGACAGTCGCCGTCCATCGAAAAAACAGATTCGGTCACAATATAGATTATTGCGGTTTTTTCATTGTTATTGCCATTGAAATTGACAATCTTTTTTTCTAAATCCTCAAAATCATTATGTTTGAACTTATAAGACTTGGCATTCGACAATTGAATTCCATCCCGAATGGAAGCATGGCACAATTCATCGTATAAAATCAAGTCTCCTTTTTGCGGAACAGCACTGAAGAAACCAACATTGGCATCATACCCTGAATTAAACAGCAAAGCCGATTCTGATTGATGAAATTGAGCAATAAAATTTTCTGTTTCAGTATATAAAAAATGATTACCTGAGATTAACCTTGATCCTGTTACCCCATTGCTTTTTATATTATGATCCAATAAAAATTGATGGGCAGCATTAAAAATAGCCTCCGATTTTGAAAAGCCAATATAGTCATTCGAAGAAAAATCGATTAATCCGCTAGGCTTCGGAAGAAAGCGCAATGATTTATTTTGTCTTCGGTTCTCGAGTTTATCGGTAAGATTTTTTGGAAAATTCATAAAAGCAAAGTTAAGAAAATATTGCTTTTAACTATTGGCTTTTAAATCTATCTAATGCAAAAAAAATGCCTGACATAAGTCAGGCATTTTCATTTTAGAACTGAATTGTCTTAATCTGCTAAAACAATTACTTTATTGTCTTTTAACTCRAGAGTCCCAGAGTTAATTTCTAATGTATAATTTTGATCATTTACTTTGGTAAATAAACTTGCTGTTTCTTCGTCTAAATCAAAGCTTGAAGCCGTAATATTAACTGTTCCTTTTTGCAGCAATGAAACTATTGGCGCGTGGTTATTCAACATTTGAAAACGGCCATCTACTCCTGGAACAGAAATAGAAGTGATTTCTCCTGAAAATAATTTTGCTTCTGGTGATACTATTTCTAAAATCATAATTAATTTAGTTAATAGTTGATCGTTGATCGTTGATGGTTGTTTTTAACAACTGACAACTAACAACTAACAACCAATTACGCTTCCGCTAACATTTTTTCTCCAGCCTCGATAGCTTCTTCAATAGTACCTTTAAGGTTAAAAGCTGATTCTGGCAAGTGATCTAATTCACCGTCAATAATCATATTAAATCCTTTGATAGTATCTTTGATATCAACTAAAACACCTTTTAATCCTGTAAATTGCTCTGCAACGTGGAAAGGCTGAGACAAGAAACGCTGAACGCGTCTAGCTCTTGAAACCGCTAATTTATCATCTTCAGACAATTCTTCCATACCAAGAATCGCAATGATATCCTGCAATTGTTTGTATTTTTGAAGAATTTCCTTTACTCTTTGTGCACACTCATAATGATCTTTACCGATAATGTGAGGAGCCAAAATTCTTGAAGTGGAATCCAATGGATCCACCGCAGGATAGATACCTAACTCAGCAATTTTACGAGACAATACAGTAGTAGCATCAAGGTGGGCAAATGTTGTTGCCGGAGCTGGGTCAGTTAAGTCATCCGCAGGAACGTAAACCGCCTGTACAGATGTAATAGAACCTTTATTTGTAGATGTAATACGCTCTTGCATCGCACCCATTTCGGTTGCCAATGTTGGTTGGTAACCTACTGCAGATGGCATACGTCCTAAAAGAGCCGAAACCTCTGAACCTGCTTGTGTAAAACGGAAGATATTGTCAACGAAGAACAATACGTCTTTTCCTTGATCAGAACCTGCACCATCACGGAAATATTCTGCGATAGACAATCCAGAAAGCGCCACACGAGCACGAGCTCCTGGAGGCTCATTCATTTGTCCGAAAACGAAAGTAGCTTTAGACTCTCTCATTCCAGGTAAATCTACTTTAGACAAATCCCATCCTCCATTTTCCATAGAGTGCATGAATTCCTCACCGTATTTAATAATTCCTGACTCCAACATCTCACGAAGTAAGTCATTCCCTTCACGTGTTCTTTCCCCTACTCCTGCGAATACAGAAAGTCCACCGTGACCTTTTGCAATATTGTTAATCAACTCCTGAATCAATACTGTTTTACCTACTCCAGCACCACCAAACAATCCAATTTTACCCCCTTTTGCATAAGGCTCAATCAAATCGATTACTTTAATACCTGTAAATAAAACTTCAGAAGATGTTGATAAATCTTCAAATTTTGGTGCTTGCTTGTGAATTGGAGTTCCGTTTTCACCTKTTTTTGCTAAAGCAGGCAAACCGTCAATAGCATCACCAATTACGTTAAACAAACGACCGTAAACATCGGCACCGATTGGCATTTGGATAGGATTTCCTGTCCCTACTACTTCATAACCTCTGCTCAAACCATCTGTTGAGTCCATCGAAATGGTACGAACAGTGTTTTCACCAATGTGAGATTGTACTTCAAGTACTAATAATGTACCGTCTTTTTTAGTGATTTCTAATGAATCATAAATTTTTGGAAGTTCAACATCTTTTCCGTTGAAAACTACATCGACTACTGGTCCAATGATTTGGGCAACTTTTCCTATTACTTTTGACATTACTTATGTATTTATTAAATAGCTATTTAGGTTTATGAAATACAGCCCATCGAAACTCATCGAATGGATACTTTTTTCAGAGTGCAAAGATAATTTTTTAAAATATAAAATCAATATTTTTTTTTACAAAAAAAGCTAAAATTTTATCGGATTGACTATAAAGCCGTTTCAAACTGTCAAAACAGTCTATTTTGTCTTAAAATCAAAAAACCACCTCGCCATAAACGGGTGGTTTTTTAGCATAAAAAAATTAGAATTATTTTATGACAGCAGGAAATAAACTTTGATATTGTGACAAATCCACTGTTCTCAATGTTGATTCATATTTAGTATTAATAGCATTTATAAAAAGATTAGCAATATAAGCATAACCTCTTGGTGTAGGATGAATTCCATCTAATGAAAAAGCGCCGCCTGTAACATAAGAAGCTGTCATCTGAAAATTCCCAAAACGGACTCCCGTTGAAGACAATTGAGTAAGTGCCGCTTTAGTATCCACAAAAGCAAGTCCTTTAGATTTTGCAACTGCATCGATAGTCACATTATAAGCATCTGTAGCTGTAGCCACTTCTTTAACTTCATCTTTTGAAAGCACCCATTGATCTGCTAAAGGAACAGAAACACCATTAATTTTCGTTTGATCTCCTCCAACCAAAGTACCAATGAAAGTTCTGGCAGTCAATACAACTAAATCTTCTTTGGTCACTTGCCTGTAAGATGGAAGCCCATAAGCTGATAAATTTGTCAAGTAACTGTCCACAATAACAACCGCATTATTACCAGCAGCAAATTTAATTGTTCTTCTTGCTGCTTCTTCAGCAGTCAGCAGTTTATTAGCAACCATGACTTGTAATCCGCCATTGTATTGTGCATAACCCGCATTTAATTGAGCCGCCTTTGTTGCATCCAAAGGAACTGGATTATAAGGAACAGTTGTAAAATAAGGCAACGACGTAACATATGGTAAATTTGCAACTACCCCTTTTGCTCCTTTAGCCGTCAAATTAGTAACCAAGGCGGTATATACATTGGCAAAAACATTTGGGTCTGTAATATCATTTGAACCATAAGTTGAAGGGTCTAAATTTCCTTTTTGATTTACACCCACACCTCCAGATATAGCAAAGCTTAAAACATCATTTCCTCCAATAAATAAAGAAAAGAAACTTGGCGACTGAACCAAAGCATCAGCCAAAACTGTAGAGCTTGCAGAAGTTGAAAAACGCGCATAATACGGATTCGCTTTCCCCGATGCCACTCCGGCTACATTTCCATATCCAGAAGCCACTAAATGATAACTTTTAGCTCCTGGAATTCCCAAATTGCTAAAAGGCCCCGTCAAATGACTCGTTACTTCTGTAGTCGGAGTTCCCGGTACTGAACCAATAATAGGCGATTTATCAGGATTAAATCCCAGAATAGCTTTTCTAGTTTCGGCAATTACATTTCCTCCCAACAACAAGCCTCCAACATTATCAGACATGAAGGGTATTGTAGCGGCTGTACCTCCGGCTGGCATAAACTGTTGCGCTAATATGTTTACATACGATGTTTCCTGACCCGCCTTAAAAAGAGCTCCATCACTATAACCTGCCGCAAAAGAATCTCCTAATGCCACATATTTAGCAAAAGAAGCCGAACCGGGAGTAATCGGAATTTCCGCTGGTGCCGAATCCTCATCATTATTATTACATGCTACAAAGCTTAAAGAAACTAACAGTAGCCATTTGAAATTTTTTATCATTACTATATCTTTTAAGTTTTTATCTTATTTTAATTAAGGATTAATTGTCAATGAAGCGAACCATTGCTGACCTATTGAACCTGCGCCTATTACTTGGATATAATCTTTACCCCCAATATTAGTCCCCCCTACTTTAAACAATAATTTATAAGCTGGAATAGCATAATTGATCTGAGCATCAACAACAGTTGTTGATGGAATCATGCCGTCTGCAAAAGAAGATTGCCATAAATACTCTGAGTTCCATCTAACATTTGTATTAAATCCAAAATTTTTAAACAATTTGGTATTTCCTAAAGATGCTTTTACTCTATGTTTTGGAGTATTAAAGCCTGTAACAAATCCAGGATCTTCAGACTGATCAAAATCTAATTGAGAATAATTGTAATTTGCTCCTAATTCAAAATTTTTATAGACTTTTTTGGATAATCCAACGCCAAAACCTAATGATGCAACATCTGCAGAAGTATTACTGTATACCTGATAAATTCTTCTGTCGCTTCTTGCCAAAGCATAGACCGGACTTAAAGGATCTGACAAATTGATTGCCGAATTAACATTTCCATAATAAACACCTGCTACCCTTGAAGTATTCAAGAAATGATTGTACTGATTATAATATCCATTAATATCTACTGAAAAGTCATTATTGATTATAGCCCTATACCCCAATTCATATGCTTTTACTTCTTCAGGACGAACTAAATTTATGTTTGCCGATTTTAATTTAGCAGCGGCTCCAGCCACATCAGATGGATTCTCAGCCAAGGCTTTACCAAAATCTTGTACCGAAACTAATGTGTATGAATTATTATAAGCATTATTACCGTCCATTGGAACAGTTGCACCAGCACCTGCCAACTGACCCGCAGAACTTACCTTTAAAACTTCAGAAAAACGCACTAAATTTTCTGGTGCAGAACCAATTAATGCAAACGGACCTAAATCAAGTCCAATATACTGATCCTGTGTGGTTGGATTTCTAAAACCTGTTTGATAAGAAACTCTAAAGTTGTGTGTTTTTTGAGCTCCGGCAGAATACACAAAAGATATTCTAGGAGAAACATTACCATCAAAATTTTGACTCTTATCATAACGTATAGACGCAACCAATTTCAAACGGTCTTCTAAAAACAATTTGGAAGCTTGAGTATAAACCCCATATTCGTTGTAACGAATCGGTCCGTCATAATCAGTAAAAATTGAACCGCTGGAATTCATTTCGTATTGACGGGCTGAACCTCCAACCTGAATTTCAGCAAACTTAATTAGCTCTTTAAAATTATAATTGACATCAGAATGGTATATTTTTGACTGATCCGTAAACTTTGCTCCTTCTGTAAAATCAGGATTGGATTTAACTGTATTGAGCGCATTTGCAAACTCGGGAGTTCCTGGCTCAAATCTTACCCCTCTTGGCGCTGAAGGATTTGTAGGATCAGTATTTGGCACTAAATTCAAGCCAGGCGATACATTAGTGTCAGCAAAAGTCCGTGCATAATTTGCCGCTTCATTCGCATCAAGCCCCAAAACAGCAGATGACAATTGGAACGATGTCGCATAATCAGTAAACCAGTTCGTATCCGATTTAGCCATTCTTTGCACATTCCAACCCGCGAAACGCATATCATACGAATTCCCAGCATCTTCGTTTGAACGATACGCTCTTGCAAAAAAGTTTTTCCCTTTCACTTCGATTCTTGTCTGACTCATAAAGAAATCATTCAAAGCATATCTGTTAGCTCCTTGGTAAATAGTATTTCCAATACCTAATTTATATTGAAGTATAATCTCAGTATCATTTGCCCACGGCTTAAAATGCATAGAAAAATCTGCCTTTACACTATTTACTTTATTATCATTTAAATCTTTTTCACGATATCCAGTTCTGCTTACATCCCCGACATTAGTAATAAAAGTAGATACCTCGTCTCCATAAATATTCAACCCGTCATAATTTTGATTAGCATCATGACCAATAGAACCTCCTTTCACACTTCTTCTGTCATCAGCTATCCATTCGGTAGCTTTCATATAATTAAAATTAGCTTTAACTGCAAAATGCTTACTAAAAGCAGTAGCCGCCCTAATTCCCATATCAAAATAATCATTGGTTCCAGCAACATCTTGAGAAGTCTGTCCATATTTTACATAAGAGCTGATTCCCTGATAAACAAAAGGACTCTTGCTGTTCATGAATAAAATTCCATTGAATGCATTTGCCCCATATAAAGCAGAAGAAGCTCCCGGTAAAAGCTCCACACTAGCCACATCAATATCCGAAAGACCAATTAAGTTCCCTAATACAAAGTTCAATGCTGGAGATGAATTATCCATACCGTCCACTAATTGCATAAAACGGGTATTTCCTACTGCAGCAAAACCTCTTGTATTTACTGTTTTAAATGAAATACTGCTGGTATTAAACTGCACTTCTTTTAAATTTTCTAAACCATCATAGAAAGTTGGAGCTGTTGTGCTTTTTACTTGCTGGATCCCCATTCTTTCAATTGTAACAGGTGACTGCAATACTCTTTCGGGTGCTCTCGAAGCAGAAACAACAATCTCATTTAATTTTGTCTCTTCTGAGTTTAATTTCACAATAACTTTTTGGCTAAATGATTCTACAGAAACACTGGAAGAACCATACCCGATAGCTTTAATTTCAAGAGAAAAAGGAAGTGTTTGCTTCGTAATTAAAACAAAAGAACCATCATAATCCGAAATTGCTCCTTCATTTGTTCCTGCCACATTGATACTGGCGCCTGCTACTGGCTGATTCTTTTCATCCGTAACAACCCCCTTGATAGAATTTTGCGCAAAAGATATGCTACAAAAGAATAATGTTAAAAAAAGTAAATACAATCTCATTTGGCTAAATTTTCTTGGTTAATGAAGCCAAATTACATATATTTTTTAATTATCAATAAAAAAAATAAAAAAAATTATTGTTATTATCATCAAAACAACAATATTGATAATAATATTGTATTTTCATAAATTGCATAATTATTAATAAAATAATGACTTATTCGCGTAAAATATTATGCATACATAGTAATTTAGCAATTTCTTTAAATTTATCATAAAAATTTACAACGTTTTCGTAAAAAGCAAAAAGCAAAAAAAAAGCAAGAATAGATCTCGCTTTTTAAAAAAATATGTAATACAGTTTTTATTTATTCAACCGTAACCGATTTAGCTAAATTTCTAGGCTGGTCAACATTACATCCTCTCATTACAGCTATATGATATGATAAAAGCTGTAATGGTATAGTAGTAATCAGCGGGGACAAAGCATCAGAAGTTTCCGGAATTTCAATAACATAATCAGCTAGTTCACGAACTTGTGTATCACCTTTAGTTACAACTGCAATAATTTTACCGCTTCTCGATTTAATTTCCTGGATGTTACTGACAATTTTATCATAATGCCCTTGTTTTGGAGCAATTACAATAACAGGCATCAATTCATCAATTAATGCAATTGGCCCGTGCTTCATTTCGGCTGCAGGGTAACCTTCGGCGTGTATATACGAAATCTCTTTAAGTTTTAAAGCACCTTCAAGTGCTACAGGAAAATTGTAACCACGGCCAAGATACAAACAATTAGGAGCATTCTTGAAAACAGCTGCAATTTCCATTGCTTTAGCATTAGTTTCCAAAGCCTCTTTCACTTTTTCAGGAATGATTTCCAATTCCTGCAGATAGGTATGGAAATCTGAATGAGTTAAAGTTCCTTTAGCTTTAGCTAAACGCAAAGCTAACATTGTCAAAACAGTAATTTGAGTAGTAAATGCCTTTGTTGAAGCTACACCAATTTCTGGCCCAGCATGCGTATATGCCCCTGCATGAGATTCTCTGGAAATAGAGGAACCTACCACATTGCATACACCAAAAACAAACGCTCCATGATCTTTCGCTAATTTTATAGCAGCCATTGTATCTGCAGTTTCACCAGATTGTGAAATTGCAATTACAACATCTTTGCTGTTAATGATTGGATTTCTATATCTAAATTCAGATGCATATTCGACTTCAACAGGTATTCTTGCAAATTCCTCAATAACATACTCAGCAACCAAACCAGCGTGCCAAGAAGTACCGCAAGCCACTATTATAATTCTGTCTGCGTTCAAAAATTTCTCAATATTATCTTCCACCCCAGCCAGTTGAACAATACCTTCATTAGCATGCAGTCTTCCACGATAAGTATCTTTAATAACACTTGGCTGTTCATAGATTTCTTTCAGCATGAAATGATCATAACCTCCTTTTTCGATTTGCTCCAAGTTCATTTGAAGCTCCTGAATATAAGGATCAACAATAGAGTCGTCCTTAATTTTACGAACTTTCATCGGTTTATGCAGTCTAATATTAGCCATTTCCCCGTCTTCAAGATACACTGCATTGGTAGTGTACTCAATAAATGGAGAAGCATCGGAAGCGATGAAATATTCCCCTTCGCCAATTCCAATCGCTAATGGGCTGCCCAGTCTTGCCGCAACAATTTCATTTGGTGTTTTTTTATCAAAAACTGCAATAGCATAAGCACCAACAACCTGATTTAATGCCACTTGAACCGCTTTGCCTAATTTTAATTGTTCCTTTTTTTGAACTTCTTCAATAAGATTAATTAAAACTTCAGAATCAGTATCAGAAGTAAAAGTATAACCTCTTTTTATCAGCTCAACTTTCAAAGGAGCATAGTTTTCTATGATACCATTATGAATTATCACTAAATCCCCAGAATTAGAAACATGAGGATGTGAATTTACATCATTTGGAACTCCATGGGTTGCCCAACGTGTATGACCAATTCCAATCGATCCATTTAGAGTAATTTCATTTTGAGCCTTAATTTCTAAATCAGAAACTTTGCCCTTGGTTTTTGATAATTTTAAAGATTCCCCATCATACAACATAACCCCAGCACTATCATATCCACGGTATTCTAATCGCTTAAGTCCTTTTATTATAATAGGATAAGCTTCTCTATGACCAATATATCCAACAATTCCACACATAGTTTTTCTTAATTAGCTTTAGTATAATAGATTTCAAATTTTACACGCTTGTCATAGTCGGCACTATTACTTGGTATATTATTTCCAAAAACAATAGTTCCTAATGGATTCATTACCGAAGCCATAGGCGCTTTTAACGGAAAATTAGTTTTATCCCTTACCGAATAGAAATTAGGTTTATTAATATTTTCAGTAACAACTAATCCTAGATCCACATTAGTTGAATCATTTTTAACAAGATTTCTAATATGTTCCGTTATTCTAAATTTATACGAATAATGAACTGCATTTGCGGTGGTTTCTTTAGAAAGAATTCCGCCAAAAACAAACTTATCATTTTTGGGATTCGAAGACGTTGTACGGTCGCCATAATCCGCCAAGACTTTACTGTTTTTAAAATCATATAAATAAATTCTTTGAGGAATTTCGCTTTTACCCATGGCAACAGCATTCAAGTGAAACGTTAAATTAGCCTGATTAATAAGAGATTTATTTTTTCTCAAATCATCAAGCTGATCCGAAACTCCATTTGCACCATTAACCAATTCATATCCATGATCAGTTAATTTATATCCATAATTGTCAGTTGGGCTAAATAGTTTCAAAACAGATAATGAACCTTCGCCACCTTTCAAATATAAATTTGGATCTCCTTGAACTTTATTGATATTTGCTGGAGTTGTAGCAGAAACATAATCGGCATTAGGATTACTTTGATTCAATAAACTAACCGTATTTCCAGTCAAATTCAATACAAAAGTTTTTTCAACATCTTTTGAATCAACAGTTTCTGTATATGTTATTGTTATTTTTCCTCCTTTAAAATTAATCATTGCCAACTCACCTGAACTAGCTTCAATATTAAAAAACAAACCTCTAAAATAATTTGTAAACACATTATTATCAACCAAAGAACCTGCTGGTGCATTCAATATTTTAGCTGTAAAAAAAGCTTTATTCAGATTCAGCTGCATTGCCGGAGGAGTCCAAGTTGTTACATCTTTGCCATCTGTAGTGGTTTTCACAGGGTGTTGAGAAGGATCAAAAAAGAATTCAGAATTCTGAGCAGTGTCTGAATCATCGTTTAAAGCATTCCCAATTATATTTTGAGTAAAATCCGAATATTGGTTGTTATAATATTTTTGAGGTTGTGTCAATTGATCCTCGGGATCCAAATTTCTCAAATAATAACCAGACTCATGAACACTGAGCTTCATTTTTGCCTTAGCAGACCCATAAATAGAATCTAAAATATACACCGTTTTTCCTTCACTGTCAACTGTTGCGTCAGGATCTTTATGACTAAAATAAGGAATAGACAAAACAACACTTTTTATTTTTGCAGTCTTTAAATCAAAAGTTGGGTTTACTGATGCCATTGTAAGCTGCGTCACAAAAGTTGCTGTAGTAGTACCAAAGGAAGGATTATCATACACTCCCAAAGCATTTATATCCAAATTATTGGATTGAATAGGTTCAATTTTTTCATTGTATGCAACAACTGGAAATTCTTCCTTAACTATACCAAAAGAATTATCTCCTATAATATCTTCACCAACAACACTAAATTCTTTATCACATGAATTTAAAAGAATAATAAAAAAAAGGAAAGGAATTGTTTTAAAAAAAGAATTTTTAAGCATATTTATTCGTAAAAGATTGATTTATAACAACATATTTTGATAGAATTCAGTATAAGCTACTGCAAATTCGTCCTTAAATTTCAAAGGTAGAAAAGGTTTATTGGAAGATTCTATAAATTTTGTTAAACTTGGAGATAGTCCGTCAGAAGCAATGATAACAGCATCCGAATTACGAACAGTAGTTTTCATAATATTTTCGTAATTAGGAACTTCTAATTCGGCAATAGCTTCATTAGGAATACCGTCAAAACGCACTTTATTTATCATTTCAGCATCTAATGTACCGTCAAAAGACTGGCTGTAAACAGAAGTAACTATCTTAGTATCCGAAAACAAGGCTTCATTCTTATAAAAATGCTTCATATAAACTGGCAGCATAGCAGCCATCCAGCCATGAACGTGGATAATATCTGGAACCCAGTTTAATTTTTTTACGGTCTCCACTACGCCTTTTGCAAAAAAGATAGCGCGTTCGTCATTATCAGGATACATCACTCCTTCTTCATCTGCAAAAGTAGCTTTTCTCTTAAAATATTCTTCGTTATCAATAAAATAAACTTGAATTCTCTCTTTTGGAATAGAAGCAACTTTAATAATAAGAGGCATGTCCAAATCATTCACCACCAAATTCATCCCAGAGAGCCTAATCACTTCATGTAATTGATGTCTTCTCTCGTTAATATTCCCATACCTTGGCATAAAAATTCTAATTTGCCCTCCTTGATCATTAATCATTTTTGGTACGTCATAAGACATTAATGAAACCTCATTTTCAGCGAGATAAGGTACAACTTCAGATGATACGTATAATATCCTCTTATCTTTCATAGTATAAATTGATTAATTATTGGCAATAAAAACCACGCAAAATTACAAAATTTTATGCAGTTATGGACTAAAATATTAAGTTTGCACCTAATTTAAACAAAACAGCCATGCAGATTTTCGACAGAAAAACAGCTTTAATGGATTATTTAAGTTCAATAAAGGCTACAAAATCTTCAATTGGATTTGTTCCAACAATGGGTGCTTTACATAAGGGGCATCAGTCACTGATGCTCCAATCAACACGGGAAAACGACATAACAGTCGTAAGTATTTTTGTAAATCCGACACAATTTAACAATCCGGAAGATTTAGAAAAATACCCCCGTACACTAGATGAAGATGTCATCAAAATTTCTCAAATAAACCCCAATATTATTGTTTTTGCTCCAACTGTGAGAGATGTGTATGAAGGAAAAACCTTGTCTCAGTCATTTGATTTTGACGGTTTGGAAAATAAAATGGAAGGAAAGTTTAGACCCGGCCATTTTGACGGAGTTGGGACTATTGTAAAAATCCTTTTCGAAATTATTCAGCCCACAAGAGCCTATTTTGGGGAAAAAGACTTTCAGCAAGTGCAAATTGTAAAAAAAATGGTCGAGAAAAACCATTTGCCCGTAACAATAGTTGTTTGTCCCATTTTGAGAGAAACCAACAACTTAGCTATGAGTTCTCGAAATGAACGCTTAACTTTGCAACAAAGAAAAGAAGCAGGCATCATTTATAAAATACTAAAAGAGGCTAAAAATAAATTTACAAATACTAGCGCCCAAAAAACAGCTCAATGGGTTCAAAACGAATTTGAGAAAAACAAAGAATTCACTTTAGAATACTTTGAAATTGCAGATGAAGATACACTTTCCACCTGCATCCGAAAAAATAAAAACAAAAAATACCGAGCGTTTATCGCAGTGTTTATCAACAGCGTACGCTTAATAGATACAATTTCTTTAAATTAAAATACCATGCAAATTCAAGTTGTTAAATCAAAAATTCATCGTGTAAAAGTCACAGGAGCCGACTTAAATTACATCGGAAGCATAACTATAGATGAAGCATTATTAGAGGCATCAAATATAATAGAAGGAGAGAGAGTATCAATCGTAAACATTAATAATGGAGAACGTTTTGATACCTATGCTATTGTTGGAGAGAGAAATTCCGGAATAATTACATTGAATGGCCCTGCGGCACGAAAAGTTCAAAAAGACGATATCATCATCATCATTTCATATGCTACATTAGACTTTGAAGAAGCAAAAACATTCAAGCCATGGATTGTTTTCCCTAATGAAAGTGACAACTCTTTGACATAACAGTTTAACTGTTTCATCTGTCACGATACAATAATAATTGTTTATATTGCACACTATTTCTTATAAATAACCAACCCCAAACATATGAAACATTTATTAGCAGTATTAGCAGCCTTTTTTTCCTTTTCTTGTCTTGCACAAATAAAGACAGTCAGTTTTAACTCTGAAAAATTAAAAGAAAAAAGAGACATTTATATCTTATTGCCAGCTTCCTATGAAAAAAACAAAACCAAACAATACCCTTTATTAGTTTTATTAGACGGAGATTATTTATTAAATCCTTTTACCGGCGCATTAACTTATGGTTCCTATTGGGATGATTTACCGGAAGTGATAATTGWRGGCATAAATCAGAACAAAAATGATCAAAGAAATATAGATTGCGGAGTAGATCCAATAACAGGAATGCCAGATGGAAAAAGTGTAGATTTCTTCGATTTTATTTCTCTGGAGCTCATCCCTATGGTTCAAAAGGAATACAGAATAACCAATTTCAAAATTATAGCAGGGCATGACACAACCGCCTCTTTTTTAAATTTCTTTTTATATAAAGACAGACCATTATTTAACGCATATATCTCATTAAGTCCAGAATTTCCTGTAAATATGGAACAAACGTTGCCAGATTTACTAGCAAATTCTAAAATCCCTCTTTTTTATTATTTATCAACTGCCGATGGGGACGAGAAAAAAATGAGAGAAAGAATTATAAATCTTGACACAAGTCTAAAAGCGATTAAAAACCCTGAACTAAATTATAAATTCGAAGATTTCAAAGAAGCCTCTCATTATTCTCTGGTTTTACATTCGATTCCTTCTGCTTTATATCAAATATTTTCAGCAGCAGAGCCAATATCTGTACTGGAATACAAGACTAAAATAGTCACTCTCAAAGAAGGCTATGTTGATTATTTGAAAAAAAAATATGATATAATTGAAAATTCATTTGGCATAAAAAGCCCAATAAGAATCAATGATTTTAAAGCTATAGAATCCGCAATTTTAGAAAACAAAGATTATAACGAATTGGATGCCTTAGCAATTCTTGCTGATAAAAATTACCCAAAAAGCATGCTAGGCGATTATGAACTGGCAATCATGTTTGAAAAAAAAGGAGATAATCCTAGAGCCGTTCGCTATTATATGTCAGGTTTTAATAAAGAAGAAATTGCCGATCTTACTAAAGACATGATGTTTGCCAAAGCAGAAGAATTAAAAAAAACCTATGCTAAAAAACCAAAAATAAAAGGCAAAGTTGGCCAAGACACTTCAACAGATGTACAAACTGATGCTCCTGCAACAGATGTTCCCTCAACTGAAACACCAATTATTGAAGAAAAAAAATAACAATGGCTAAAGTAAAAACAACGTTTTTTTGCCAGAATTGCGGTGCCCAATATTCCAAATGGCAGGGTCAGTGCAATTCCTGTAAAGAATGGAATACTATTGCCGAAGAAATTATACAAAAACAGGAAAAAGCTGCTTGGAAAAGTGAACCGTCTGCTACGAGTAAAGCACCAAAACCTTTACGTATTAATGAAATTGACAGTGCCGAAGAAATTCGTCTAGACACTACCGATAATGAATTAAACAGAGTCTTGGGTGGCGGAATCGTACCTGGCTCCTTAATTCTCTTAGGTGGTGAACCAGGAATTGGAAAAAGCACACTTTTACTGCAGATTTCATTAAAATTACCTTACAAAACTTTATACGTTTCTGGAGAGGAAAGCCAAAAGCAAATTAAAATGCGTGCAGAACGCATCACTCCAAACGGAGACAATTGCTATATTCTTACCGAAACCAAAACACAGAATATCTTCAAACAGATTGAAGCCATTCAGCCCGAAATTGTCATAATCGATTCGATTCAGACACTGCATACCGATTATATTGAATCAACGGCAGGAAGCATTTCCCAAATTCGGGAAACCACAGCCGAACTAATCAAATTTGCCAAAGAAACTAATATACCTGTCATCCTGATTGGTCATATCACCAAAGACGGAACGATTGCTGGTCCAAAAATATTGGAACACATGGTCGATACTGTGCTTCAATTTGAAGGAGACCGCAACCACGTCTATCGCATTTTGCGTTCGCTTAAAAACCGTTTCGGTTCAACCGCCGAAATTGGAATTTACGAAATGCTTGGAAGCGGATTGCGGGAAGTTTCCAATCCATCCGAGATATTAATTTCACACAAAGACGAAGAACTGTCAGGAACAGCAATTGCTACAACACTCGAAGGCATGCGCCCCTTGATGATCGAAATACAATCTTTAGTAAGTACCGCAGTTTACGGAACTCCGCAACGAAGCACAACAGGTTACAACGCCAAAAGACTGAATATGATTCTGGCCGTTTTAGAAAAAAGAGCTGGTTTTAGGCTTGGCGCCAAAGACGTTTTCCTGAATGTAACAGGTGGCATCACTGTAGATGACCCCGCTATCGATTTGGCAGTTGTGGCCGCCATTTTATCTTCCAATGAAGACATTCCTGTCGAAAAAGGGTTTTGTTTTGCTGGCGAAGTTGGGCTTTCGGGGGAAATCCGTCCTGTGAACCGAGTGGATCAACGCATCCAAGAAGCTGAAAAGCTGGGCTTTTCGACTATTTTTGTATCCAAATACAATAAAATTGCTTTGAAAAACACTGGCATAAAAATCCAATTGGTCGCCAAAATCGAAGATGTTGCCAGTCAGTTATTCGGATAATATTTTAAAAAAAGACTATCTTGCCTATTTCAATATGAAAACTAATAAACAAAAGTTTCTTCTTGCTTCCAAAATACTTGGAATCGTTATTGTTACACTCCTAATAGGTTTTCTTGTGTTTAGGGACGAACTTTTGGATCAAGCCATCGATAAAGTTTCTGCCACCATGAAACTGGAATATAATAGTGAATTTGCCATAAAAAAAGCTTCTTTTGATGGTATTTCCGGAATAGAATTGGACGAAATCACTTTGTCCCCAAAAAATCTAGACACGATTTTTAAAATTCAAAAAATAAAAACCAGTGTCAATTTATGGAGATTACTTATTGGTGATGTACAGCTGGGTACTCTTGAAATAAAAAACGGTTATGTTCAATTAACTAAAAAAGGCAAAGTCAAAAATTTTGGCGCTTTCCTAAAAAAAGACAAAAATGAACCGGTTAGTAATAAAAAAAGGGATTACGCCGAATTTGCCTATCGCATTATCAGCAAAGTCCTCAACTTAGTCCCAACGGATATGACTCTTGAAAATTTAGTTTTCAAACTCGATGACAATGGCAAAAAAGCAACCGTAAACTTCAAAAAACTAACTTTATTCGAAACTAAATTAGAATCATCCATCGATGTTCAAACTAATACTTTTGCTCAAAGATGGAGAATCAACGGAATGGCAGATCCTAGGAATAAAAAGGGAGACCTCCGATTTTTCAATATTGACACTGGCGCGATCAAAGTACCTTATTTTGACGAACGCTACAATCTGAAAGCCAGTTTTGACTCCATTCGGTTCAATATTCAGAATATTGACATGAGTCATGGCGAATTGCATTTTGACGGTTACAGTTCCATTTCTAATTTAAAAGTAAATCATAAAAGAATTGCCAATAAAGATGTTAATATCAAAAATGCCAGATTTGATTTCCGCTTCTTGCTGGGTTCTGATTTTATCTCACTAGACAGCAGTTCAACTTTTCAGTTTAACAAAATAAAAATACACCCTTACCTTTCCTATAACACAGAAGAAGATACTGTTTACAGGCTAAAAATCACAACTCCAAAAATGAAGACGCAGGATTTCATCACTTCACTGCCTGATGGATTGTTTACCCATTTTCAAGGCATGGAAGCTACCGGTGATTTTGATTATAAACTGGACTTCATGTTCAATAAAAACAAACCAAACACAATTGTTTTCAAGAGCAATGTAAACAAGCAAAATGTAAACATAACCAAATACGGAAACATTGATTTAGCCAAATTAAACGGAGAATTCACCTATAGAGCCATTGATAAAGGCGTTCCTCAACGACCCGTTTTTGTAGGCGCAAGTAACCCGTATTACACGCCTTTAGACCAAATTTCTCCTTACTTGCAAAAGTGTGTTTTAACGTCCGAAGACCCTTCTTTTATGTCGCATCACGGTTTTATAAACGAAGCCTTCAAACAGTCGATACTTAAAAACATCCGCACCAAAAAATTCTCCCGTGGAGCAAGTACAATAAGCATGCAATTGGTAAAAAACGTTTTCCTTACCAGAGAAAAAACCCTGTCTCGAAAACTGGAGGAAATTCTGTTGGTCTACATCATAGAAAACAACCGAATCACAAGCAAACAGCGTATGCTGGAGGTTTATTTCAACATTATCGAATGGGGTCCAAACATATATGGAATTGGCGAAGCTGCCGAATTTTATTTCCAGAAAAGACCAGCCGATTTGAATGTACGCGAATGTTTGTTCCTCGCTACGATAATCCCAAAACCAAAGAAATTCATGTGGCAATTTGATCAAGAAGGTTTGCAGAAAGCCTACGCTGCCAAACAGCAAACTTTTTTGAGAAATTTAATGTTCCGCCGTGGATTATTGGTTCCCGAAGACACTATTGGTTTGTCTGCTCCCATAACGCTTACAGGTCGTGCTCATTCTTTATTGAATATCAAACTAAAAGATACAACCGTAATCGATTCAACGGCGGTAAAAGAGGAGTTTGATTTTTAATTCTAGAAGGCAAATATAACCCGCAAAGGGCACTAAGAAAACTAAAAGTCCACTAAGCTTTGTACTTCTTTCTTAGTGCCCTTTGTGCAAACCTACTTAAAATTCCTCAAGAAATCCTCCTTATACGTTGGAGAAACCTCAATTTCAGTAGTGTCGTTTAAAGTAATAATACCACCTTTATTATACGATTTCACACAATTCAAATTGATAATATGGGATTTATGAACCCGAAGAAAAGGCAAAGGCAGGATTTCGGAGAAATGCTTTAGAAAACGGCAGACCATTTTCTTGTTTCCGTTATGAAGATACAAATCAGTGAAATTTCCGTTCCCGCGAAGGCGGACGATTTCTTCCATTTTTACCACTTCAAAACCTTCCAAAGTTGGCAAAATTACCTGTTGCTTTTCGGGTTTTGTTTCCTGAAAATTTTCAACGATTATCTTGTTTCGGTTAAAAATCTCGTGATTAAGGATTTGATGATGCACTTTGTTTACCGCAACAATTAATTCTTCAATACTAATAGGTTTCAGCAAATAATAAGCAGCGCTTTGATTCAGCGCTTTCAGCGAATATTCAGAAAAAGCCGTTACAAAAATAGTCTCAAAATGTAAATCCTTGCAGGCTTCGAGAACATCAAAAGCATTTCCAAAAGGCATTTCCACATCCAGAAAAACCAACTGTGGCTGTAATTCGTGCAAAAGCGGAACAGCTTCTTTTATGTTTTGGGCTTCGCCAATAACCTCCACTTGCGGGCAATATTTGCTCAAATAATTCTTGAGCACTTCACGCGCGGCCAATTCATCTTCGACGATAACACTTTTTATCTTTTGAAAATTCATCCTATTTTATCAATTAATGTACAACTAATTTCGACTATAGTTCCCGTTTCCGGCAAGGCTTTCTCATAAATTTGAAAAGAAATATTCTTTTTGTACAACTCATTAAGCAGACCAATACGCTCTTTGGTATTACTCATTCCCCGGGATTGATGCGTTTTCTGATTGCTCGTTTTCAGCTCCTTGCTTTTGGTTAAGCCAATGCCATTATCTTCAATCCGAATCACCACTTTTCTATTGGTCAAATGAACTTGCAACTGCAATAATCCTTTGGCATCCAAATACCGCAATCCGTGCCAAATAGCATTCTCCAAATGAGGCTGAATAATCATATTGGGAACCATCACCCTTTCGGCATCCAATTCTGGGTCAATGCTGATCTTAAAATCAAATTTATCCTGAAAACGCAGGTGTTCCAATTCCAAATATTTTTGCAACTGCTCCAATTCATTGTCCAAGGTAATAAAATCCTTGTTGGAATTCTCCATCGTATTTCGCATCAGATTAGAGTAGGAAGTCAAGTATTTGTTAGCCTCCCGTTCCTTATTTTCGGCTATAAACTGATTAACGCTATTGAGACTGTTGAAAATAAAATGCGGATTCATTTCACGGCGCAACGATTGCAATGCGATTTCTTTGTTCTTGGTTTTGATGGAAAAAAGCGATTTTACAATCCACAGAAACAACAATAAAAGCAATCCTATCGAACTCAAAAGAAAGTAATTGAACGTATTTGTCTTGGTGATTAATTCGTCTTTCAACGATTTCTCTTTTTCCAATTGGCGAATTTTATCTTCACTAACCTGAAACGCTTTTGTATCAATCAGAGTCGTATCGGATTGCACCAATTGATCGAAATTTTGAAGAAATTTATCGTACAAAGCCAAACTTTCTTTGCTATTCCCTTTTCCATTGTAATACTGAGTTAAGGAAATCAAACTCTTTTTGGCTTCGGCAGAATTCCCTTTCTGCAGTGCCAAAGCAAAGGCTTCTTTCAAGGCCGTGATGGCTTTATTAGGTTCCTCCTTTTTGAAATAAAGAGTCGATAATGATCGTAATTGCTTAATCTGAGTAGTAAAATCCTGCTTGGTTTTGGCATCCGCCAAAAGCTTTTCGTTGATTCCAATCGCCTTTTCAAATTGGTTGTCTGAAGCGTAAACCTTGGCAATTTCATTATTGATTTTGATGATCGTTGCCGGCTTTCCTTTTGCGTAAGCGAGCGCCTGATTGTAATTTTCAATAGCAACTTCCTTGTTCTTTTGTTGCAAAGAATTCTCGGCCTTTTGGACATACGCCACCGAAACTTCTTCCAATTTATTTTCCTTTTTGAGCAACTCAATGTTCGAATTGACATAGCCTTCCTGAACCACCGGACTCGCTACGGAACGCAAGCGATTGGCATCATTCAAATTGATTTTTTCTAGGCTTTTGTCTTCCGATATTTCACCTGCTACTTCATAACTCTTAATCGCCGATTTATAATCTTTCTGTGATTCCTGCACCTTGGCGAGGCTTCTCGTTACTCGGGTTTTGTCCTCCGCCAGCTTTAATTTGGTGTAGCTGGCAATCGCTTTTTTAAAGTATTCTTCGGCCTTGGCATAATCTCCTTTATTTTGAAATTCATTAGCCAACCGTTCATAATTTTGAGCGATCTGCGCTTCGTCATTTACATCCAAAGATTTTTGTAAATCATAGGTTGCCCTACTCATCTTAGAAGCGGGCATTGCTTTACTTTTGGACAAAGAATCCTGCGCCTTTGTCCCAAAAGGCAACAGCAACAGACCAAAAAAGAACAAAAAATATACAGTCAGTAAACGCATTTTTTTAAGTTTCTGAGTTACTAAGCAAATTAATAATAGTTGGAGCATAAAGATTTAGCATTTTTATCAGCATTAGTCCCGCTATCCGCTTCAATCTTGTGTCCCTCTCGTCTTTTGAGACGAGACGGTCCACAAGGATTTTCGCTTCTATCGGGGCTAAGAGTCAACATTTTGTTTTTTTAAGTTTCTAAGACATTTAGAATCTTAGCAAATCTCAAAAATCCACTCTGTAAAGTAAAGTATTTTAAACTCCTTTTACAACTCGTTTCACCAAGTGGAAAAACAGTTTCACCATTTGTCCAAAAAAGCAGTGTTTTTAGTTTCTAAGTTTGGTCTGTAATCAACCTTTAAAAAMTAGAAATTATGAAATCGACTCTATTTATCTCAGCCCTTTTGGCAACCACAATCTCTTTCGCAAGCTGTAATCCTTCTAATGCAAGACCGATAAAAAACACTGTGACTGAAAAGCCAAAAACTACAGAAAACAACAAAATTCAAGTCGCACTATTATTGGACACTTCCAACAGTATGGACGGATTAATCGATCAAGCCAAATCCAGGCTTTGGAATATTGTAAACACGCTGACCACGCTAAAATATTCCGGCAAAACTCCCGATATCGAAATTGCTTTGTATGAATACGGCAACGACGGACTCGCGCAACAATCCAATTATATTAGACAAGTAACACCGCTTACCACCGACTTAGACTTGATTTCCGAAAAATTATTTGCTTTAAAAACCAACGGCGGTAACGAATATTGTGGAGCAGTAATCCAGGATGCTACCAAAAAACTGCAATGGGGAAAAGACAACAGCAATATGAAACTCATCTATATTGCAGGAAACGAAGCTTTCAACCAAGGTGGCATAAACTACAAAGAAGCCATAAGCGATGCGATGAAAAATGATATTTATGTAAACACTATTTTCTGCGGAAGCAGTTTGGAAGGAATCAATACCTTTTGGAAAGACGGAGCCGACTATGGAAAAGGAAAATACTTCAACATTGATTCCAACTTAACAGTACAAAACATATCAACGCCTTATGACGATCAAATATCCAAATGCAATGTAAGGATAAACAACACCTATATTGGTTATGGAGCAAAGGGTTCTTCCAAAAAAATGAACCAAGAAGCACAAGACAAAAATGCACAAGGAGTTTCATCTGCCAATTATGCCGAACGCGCCGTAAGCAAATCCAAAGCAGTTTACAAAAATGAAAGCTGGGATCTTGTTGACCGAGTAAAAGAAGATCCAAAAGCCATCGCAAAAATTAAAAAAGAGGAATTGCCAGCAGAACTTCAAAACAAATCGGAAGCCGAACTGGAAGTGATTATTATCAAAAAAACCAAGGAAAGAGAAATCATTCAGAAAGAAATAGGCGAACTGGGTAAAAAACGCCAGCAATATATAGATGCCGAATCCAAAAAATCAAAATCACAAGACGATCTAGGAAATGCAATCAACACTTCTATTGTGGCATTGGCCAAAATGAAAGGCTATACGGTAGAAAGATAAAAGTTTGTATCACAAAGATTCCGAACAAAAAAGAAGATTCGCAAAGTTTTTACCATATAAGACACAATATTTCACTCAAGCCAGAAGCTTTAAAATTTCACTTACATGGCTTATATGTTTCAAAAAACACGTTATTTGTAATGCTTATCACATAAAATTAAAACACTTACTTATGTTTAAAAAAACGCTATTATCTGCCTTTTTATTGATTACCGCTTTTGCTTTGGCACAAAAACCAATTTTCACGACTGCCAAAGTTAAATCGGCAACCGTATATTTTAATGCTGCCGAAATTTCGCAAACCACCAATGTGAATCTGCCAATAGGTACAAGTGAAATCGTCATTAAAAATGTCGCAGTTGACCTAAATGAAAATTCGGTTCAAATAGGCGCTCCAGCTTCTGTAACGGTACTTTCCGTTCAATTCACTAATGACTATGTTTCGGAATATGAAGTAGATTTGAAATCACCTGCGCTAAAAAAAGTGAAAGACAGCATTATTCTAGTACAAAAAGAACTTTTAAAAGTGGGTAATACCAAAAACGCAGAGACCAAAACATTGGCACTTTTAGACAAAAACCAACAAGTTTCAGGGGTAAATTCAGGTTTGAATGTAGTGGAATTAATGAAAATGGTGGATTATTACAAAGCCAAACAAACTGAAATCGCAAATACGATAAATACTCTAACTGAAAAAGAACAAAAGCTCAATGAAATTCTTCAAAAACTAAACAACAAACTCGAAGTAGATACGAGCAAAGAAGAGAAAACCTCATCTGGAAAATTGATTGTTCAAGTGATGAATAATTTGGCTGGTGCCGTTCCTTTGGATATCACCTATTTGTCAAACAATGCTTCTTGGACACCTTTTTATGATTTACGTACCGAAAATGTAACGGCACCAATCAATATGATGTACAAAGCGCAAGTAATTCAAAACACAGGAATCGATTGGAAAAAAGTAAAACTGACTTTGTCCAGCGGTATTCCTAACCAAAATAATGAAGCGCCTTTGTTAAGTTCTTGGTTTTTGAACTACAGAACAAATGACAGGTTACAGGAAGTGGTTGTAGTTGGCTATGGTTCTAGAAAAAAAGGAGTAGCAAATCAATTACAGGGAAGAGTTGCAGGTGTTCAAATTGCTAATGAAGAAATAAAAACACAACCGATAATGCTGGCAGAATCTTCTGTCTCTAACTACACCACAGTTTCTGAAAACCAACTGAATATTTCTTTTGACATCGATATTCCTTATGATATTTTATCGAATGGAAAAGTACACAGCGTGTCTCTAAAAGAAATTAAACTTCCTGCATCCTATAAATTTTATGCAGTTCCAAAAGCAGAAAAAGATGCTTTTTTACTGGCTCAAATTGCAGATTACAGCAAATACAATCTGCTGAGAGGAGAAGCCAATATTATTTTTGAAGGCATGTATGTCGGCAAAACTTTTATAGAACCTAATCAGACTAGCGATACTTTGAGTTTGAGTATGGGCCGTGATAAAAAAGTGACCATCAAACGGGAAAAAGTAGTGGATCAATCGGGTACAAAATTTTTGTCTTCCAAAAAAGAACAAACCTTTACCTTTGATATAACCTTAAGAAACAACAAAAAAGAAGCGATTGAAATGCTGTTAAAAGACCAATATCCATTAAGTTCCAATAAAGACATTGAAATAGAACTACTGCAAAGCGATAATGCTAAAGTTAACCTTGAAACCGGAATCCTAACCTGGCAACTACAGATGAAACCGAATGAAACCAAAAAAATTAGGATTAGTTATAAAGTACGATATCCCAAAGATCAGGTTATAGAGAATTTGTAAGCTTCTTTCAAAACACAATTATAATAACAGGTAACCTTAAAAGGATTCGCTTTTTAATTAAAGTTGAATCCTTTTTTTAATAACAAAAATGATAACCCCTTCTTCACACTCAATTAAACTATTGATTATTAAAAACTTACATAATTAATTTTATTTGTAATTTTGAATTACATTAAAACCTGAAAATTATGAAAACATCCGTTTTGTTATTATTGTTTTCTATACATTTTTCCTATTCACAAACCATCGGCCTGCAAAATTTTGCGTCCGGTTTTACAAGACCTTTGGAAATCACAAATGCCGGAGATGACCGGTTGTTTGTTGTCGAGCAAGGTGGCGTTATAAAAATCCTGAATAAAAATGGAACTATAAACACCACCGCCTTTCTTAACATTACGGGACAAGTGAGTACTGGTAACGAACAAGGTCTACTCGGATTGGTTTTCCACCCCAATTACGCTTCAAATGGCTTTTTTTACACTAACCATACCAACACCTCCGGAAACACGGTAATCACACGATATTCTGTTAACAGTACAAATCAAAATCTGGCCAATGCATCAAGCGGGACAGTACTTTTAACCATTGCACAGCCTTATGCCAACCATAACGGAGGAACTTTAAAATTTGGGCCCGATGGCTATCTGTATATCGGAATGGGCGATGGCGGCAGTGGTGGAGATCCAGAAAACAGAGCACAAAACATAAATGAATTATTGGGGAAAATGCTTCGTATAGATGTAAACTCTGGAAATCCATATGGCATTCCAGCCGGAAATCCGTATGTAGGAATTGCAGGTGCAGATGAAATTTGGGCAATCGGTCTAAGAAATCCCTGGAAATTCTCTTTCGACAAAACACTGGGAAATTTATGGATTGCCGATGTAGGCCAAAATAATATTGAAGAAATCAACATTGCTCCAGCCACACAATCTGGATTGAACTATGGCTGGCGCTGTTACGAAGGTGATGATGCATATAATACTGCAGGCTGTCCTTCACAAACGTCCATGAAATTTCCATTAAAAACAATAAATCATTCTACGGGCGCCTGTTCCGTTACCGGAGGCTATGTTTATAACGGAACCGCATATCCTAATTTTAAGGGATTGTATTTCTTTACGGATTATTGCAATCCGCAAATCGGAATGATGACTTCCAATGGCACCCTCACTTATTCACAAGCCTTTGATGGAAATAACTTTTCGACATTTGGGGAGGACAAAAATGGAGAATTATACGTGGCAGACATTACAAACGGAAACATTTTCAAAATTATTGATACTTCCCTTGCAGTCGACACTTTTGACAAAACACAATTTGCAGTATATCCAAACCCAGCCAATTCTGAAATCATTATCCAAAAATCAAATAAAAACTACCCTACAGAAGTCACGCTTTATGACATGGAAGGCAAAATGCTTTTGAAGAAAAAAACGGAAAATAAGGAATTAAATATTCTCAAAATGGATAATTTTTCAAAAGGCTTTTATATCGTAACTGTCAAAAATGAACAAGGGCATATTTATACCTACAGATTGATAGTGGAATAGCTTAAATAGAAGCCATTACAGGCATTATTTTAATTTAAAAACCCTGTAAAAGTTTTGAATTTGACAGGGTTTCAATTTGTTATTCATTTCCGTATTAAGGAGCTGGATCAGGAATAACAGCCTGAATAGCATCAATCTCTTTTAAAATTTCATTCGATAAGGAAACATCAATGGTGGCAATATTTTCTTTAAGCTGCTCCATTGTTGTTGCGCCGATAATGCTACTGGATACAAAAGGCTGTTGCTGCACAAAAGCCAAAGCCAATTGCGTTAATGTCAATCCATGTTTGCTGGCTATTTCTTGATACAATTTGGTAGCTTCTGCACATTTTGCACTACTGTATCTTGTATATTGCGGAAACAGGCTCAGCCTAGCATTTGGATGACTTTCACCTGTCAAAAATTTGCCAGACAAAACGCCAAAAGCCAATGGTGAATACGCCAATAATCCCACATTTTCACGAAGACAGACTTCTGCTGAAGCATTTTCGAAAAGGCGGTTCAGCAAAGAATATGGATTTTGAATGGTTTTGATTCTGGTCAGATTATGGTATTTGCTTTCTTCCAGAAAGCGCATCAATCCCCAAGGATTTTCATTGGAAACTCCCACGTGTTTTATTTTTCCCGCTTTTACAAAACCGTCTAATGCTTCCAAAACTTCGTGAATATTATCTTCCCAGGCATCTTCTTGAATTTTAAGTCCGCGCTGTCCAAAGCAATTGGTTTTGCGTTCCGGCCAATGCAATTGATAAATATCCAAATAATCGGTTTGAAGCCGCTCCAAACTCTTGTCTAATGCATATTGAATACTCGCTGGTGAAAAATCCAGCTTTTCGCGCATGTAGCCAAAATTAGGATTTGGACCTGCAATTTTGGAAGCCAAAACTACTTCTTCCCTTTTTCCTGTTTTCTTGAACCAAGCACCAATAATTCGCTCGGTACTTCCATAGGTTTCTTTTTTTGACGGAATGGAATACATCTCGGCTGTATCAAAAAAATTAACTCCTTTCTCCAGTGCATAATCCATTTGGGCATGTCCTTCGGATTCAGTGTTTTGCTGCCCAAAAGTCATTGTTCCAAGGCATATTTTACTGACTTTGATATCAGTGTTCGGTAAAGTGGTGTATTTCATTTTTTGGGCAGCTAGGATTCTAAGACGCTAAGTTTTGTTTGAAAGCAAAGATAAAAATTAGTTCATCGATTGTGGATTTACCTAGCTTAATTTTAATCTAGATTGCAAAATAGCCCACAGATCAAACAGATTTGCACGATTTTTTTATCGCTATGCAAAAAGCAAACTGCCATGATTCGAATTTGGATTTTGATGTTTAACAAAAAAGGTCCGCATATAAACAGCGAACCTTTTCAAAACTTAGTATCTTAGCAACTTAGAATCTTCTACTAAAACTCATTCAGCATTTTTGAAATTTCATCCAATTTAGGAGTCAGAATAATTTCGATTCTACGATTTTTTGCTTTTCCTTCGGCAGTTGTATTGCTTGCCAGTGGCGAATATTCACTTCTTCCTGCTGCCGTAAGATTTTGTTTGTTTACTTTTTTATTTTCGCCCAAAATAGTAACTATAGCCGTAGCTCTTTTAGTCGAAAGATCCCAGTTATCAGCAATTGGACCTGAACCTTCATACGGATCATTATCAGTATGCCCTTCTATTAATACGGAGATATCAGGATTATCTCCCAATACTTTCCCTACTTCTACAACTGCTTTTTTCCCTTCGCTTCCTACAGCCCAGCTTCCAGAATTAAAAAGCAGTTTGTTTTCCATAGAAACATAAACTTTTCCATTTTTTTGTTCCACTGTCAAACCTTTGCCTTCAAAACCATTTAAAGCTTTAGAAAGCGTTTCTTTCAGTTTTTTCATACTGGCTTCTTTGGCAGCAATTAAGTCTTCCAGCTCTTTTAACCGCTGGCCGCTTGCATTTAATTTTTCTTGTTCCAATGCTAATGCTTTTGCTTTTGCATCCAATTGTGCCAATAGATCACGATTTTTTTTCATGTTGGCTTCCAATGCTTCATTGCTGTTTTTTTCTAAAGCGGCATACGAATCCTGCATCACCTTCATTTTGTTCTTGGCAGCTTCATAATCGGCTTGCACTTTGGCCAAATTAGCATTAACATCATCCAAATTCTTTTTTAATGCTTCCTTCTCAGATTCCAATTGCGTTTTGGAGGCCAAAAGAGCTGCATTTTCATCAGAAATGGCTCTGTTTTCTTTTTTTAAATCGGCAAACTTGGTTTCCAGTTCATTGTAGATTTTCTTGGAAACACAAGAAGTAGCCAATGCCAAAATTAAAAGTCCGATGGAAATTTTTTTAATCATTTTTGTTAAATTTAAATATTTATGTGTCGTATTTGGGTAACCGTTCTTGAGATACGAAATGCCCTAGCCCAGATAAAAGTGAAAATCCTTTTTATTTTTTTCTTTAAAAAATAAAAAGATTGCAACGAATAGCTGGATTAGCTCCTAAAAATTTTCATTATTTCAAATTGCCATTGATATTCTCATTGAAATTATCTCACTCTATTTCGACCAAAACGGGACAATGATCGGAATGCATGGCATCTGGCAATATAACGGCTCTTTTGAGTTTATGTTTTAGGGAATCGCTCACTAAATTGTAATCAATGCGCCAGCCCTTATTATTACCGCGGGCTCCGGCTCGGTAACTCCACCACGAATATTGATGCGGCTCGCTGTTAAAATGACGAAAACTGTCTACAAAACCAGATTTCATGAATTTATCCAGCCAAGCTCTTTCTTCTGGCAGAAAACCCGATACGTTTTTATTTCTGATGGGGTCATGAATATCAATCGCCTCATGACAAATATTATAATCTCCGCAAATGATTAGATTAGGAATGCTTTTTTTGAGTTCGTCAATGTAGCTTTGAAAGTTATCCATATACATGAATTTGTGGCTCAGACGATCAATATTGGTTCCCGATGGCAAGTACAAACTCATTACAGAGCAGTCATCAAAATCGGCACGCAGGTTTCGGCCTTCGAAATCCATGTGCTGAATACCAGTTCCGTACTCTATGTTATTGGGTTTTATTTTGGAAAGAATCGCTACGCCGCTATAGCCTTTTTTGGTAGCTGGATAATAGTATTGGTAAGGATAGCCAGCGGCTGTGATGTCGGATACGGGGATTTGTTCTTCGGTTGCTTTGATTTCCTGTAAACAGATAACATCTGGATTGGCGTGCTGCAGCCATTCAATAAATCCTTTGGTGATTGCAGCCCGAATTCCGTTTACGTTGTATGAGATTATTTTCATGTATCTAAATTTGTTTTATATCCGAAACAGTATGCACAGTAAGAAGATTCTTCTACACCCCCCTCTATCAGAACCTTGGATTATTTTCTGCTGTGGAATCCAAAAGTAGTAAAAAGTAAAAAGATTGATTCAAAAAAAAACATAAAAAAATGGAGTATTTTGCTATCTTTGTCTCTTGCTCAAAAAAGAAAAATAAATGGGTTTAGTTACCGCGAAGGAAGTTGCAAAGGCAATAAATACGGACAAGTACGGAGTTTTCGGCACTTTTTCAGGTTGGTTGCTGATGAAAGTTTTGAAGATTTCGACATTAAACAAAATATACGACCGCAACAAACATTTGAAAAAGTTGCCGTTCTTGAATGCTATATTAGATGAGTTTCAAATTAAATTTGAGATTCCGGAAGAAGATTTTAAACGTTTGCCGAAAGATGGTGCCTATATTACTATCTCGAATCATCCGCTTGGAGGGATTGACGGTATTTTGCTATTGAAATTAATGCTCGAAAAGGAGCCCAATTTTAAAATAATAGCCAATTTTTTGCTGCACCGCATTGACCCGATGAAACCTTACATCATGCCGGTGAATCCTTTTGAAAACCACAAAGACGCCAAGTCAAGTGTGGTGGGAATTAAGGAAACGCTACGCCACCTTAGAGACGGAAAACCGCTGGGAATGTTTCCTGCCGGTGAAGTTTCGACCTATAAAGACGGCAAACTTGTAGTAGATAAAGCTTGGGAAGAAGGCGCTATAAAAGTAATCCGAAAAGCTCAAGTTCCCGTAGTACCTATTTATTTTCATGCCAAAAACAGCCGTTTATTTTATTTTTTATCGAAAATAAATGACACCCTTAGAACTGCCAAACTTCCTTCGGAATTATTGACACAGAAAGACCGCATAATCAAAGTAAGGGTTGGAAAACCTATTTCGGTTGCTGAGCAAAACGAATATAAATCGATTGAGGAGTACACAGAATTCTTGAGAAAGAAAACCTATATGCTGGCGAATCCATTTGAAAAAGAAAATAATTTTTTGAATACCGCCAACTTGATACCTCCAAAACCTCCAAAAAAAATTGTTACTCCTGCCAGCACAGAGAAAATGATTGCCGAAGTAGAAGCTTTGAGAACAGCTGATCTTCGTCTTTTGCAAAGCAAAAATTACGAAGTATTTTTTGCCGAAGCCAAACAAATTCCGAATATCCTTCATGAAATTGGCCGTTTGCGCGAAATCACTTTTAGAGAAGTAGGCGAAGGAACCAACGAGTCCATTGATATTGACAAATATGACCAATATTACCGCCATCTCTTTTTGTGGGATGATGATACCAAACAAATTGCTGGAGCTTACCGCATGGGATTGGGATCCCATATTTATCCTAAATATGGCATCGAAGGTTTTTATTTGAACGGACTATTCCGTTTTGAGCCTGAACTTCACGACATGATGAGTAAGTCTATCGATATGGGAAGGGCTTTTATCATTAAAGATTATCAGCAAAAACCAATGCCGCTGTTCTTATTGTGGAGAGGAATCATACATACTACTTTACACTATCCGGAACATAAATATTTATTGGGTGGCGTGAGTATCAGCAATCAATTTTCGGATTTCTCAAAATCTTTGATGATTGAGTTTATGAAATCCCACTATTACGATCCTTATATTGCGCAGTATGTACATCCTAAAAAGGAGTTCAAAGTCAAACTAAAAGATGCGGACAAAGATTTTATTTTTGATGAAGCTGAAGCCGATTTAAATAAATTCGACAAGCTGATTGACGAACTGGAACCGGGAATTTTAAGGCTTCCGGTATTGATTAAAAAATACATTAAGCAAAACGCAAAACTTGTTGCTTTTAATGTTGACCCTTTATTTAACAATGCCATAGATGGATTGATGTACATTCGAATTGCAGATATTCCGGAAAGCACAATGAAGCCCGTGATGGAAGAATTTCAGGCCGAATTGGAACGCAAGCAAAATGATAAGGAAGAGTAGATTTTAGATGATTGAGAACAGAATATATCAGATTTAGAATTATAAAAAAGCTCGAAAATTTCGGGCTTTTTTATTTCCAGATAGATTCTTTTAAAATGGAATCACAAGTATTATTTTCTACAAAATAAGTAATTCGTACTATTTGATAGCAAATCAGAAAACAAGCCAGAAGATAGGCTAGTTTTTTATTGTACAAAATTCCATTTAAATATTCTTTTTTTGTAATTAATTCTGCTAATAAAACAAATATCGTTACTACGCAAAAAAGAACCACGAACGGCCCCAGAATATGATAATAAAGGCTTTTATATAAATCACCCTCATAAAAATAAACCAATGACTTTGTTATACCGCAACCAGGGCAAGGGAAACCGGTAAGCATCTTGAAGGGACATAAAGACTGATCCGTTTCAAGATGATTATTCTGATTGTGCAGCATTAAAAAAAACGGAATTACAAGAGTCAATACAGCTCCTATAATTCCGAGTATTTTACGTTGTCTTTTCATTTCTTTATTAATACAACTTGTTGATTTCGTTTTGTAAAATCATTGCTGCGACCATTGGAAAAAACAAGCCTAAAATCAAATAAAGCAATGAATCATCTTTGACTGGCAAACCAAGTCTTTTTTGAACAGCAGGCAAACCGTCTTTTCCTGCCAAATAAAAGAAATAGCAATTTATAGGGTAGCAACAACCTGCAAAAATGGCGATAGGGCTCGAGATAATTTCTCTTTCTGCAACTGCATTTAATACTTCGGATGCTTTTAAATTCCAATAGATTAAATACAGTCCACAGGTTAAAAAACTCAAAATTAACACTACAATTGGGTCAACTTTGAATGTTGGTATTGGATTCCTGGGCGTATTCCAAGTTTCTTCAGGTTTACTTTCCATAATTTGGTATTTGATTGTTAATTCGACTAATTTATAAAAAATATCTCAAAACACTCTATTTTAGCAATTAAAAACCTCACAAAACTAAACTTTCCCGTACAGGGCTTTAATTTTATCCACGATTACTTGTGCCAATCGTTCATGACTTTCGTAAGTCCAACCAGCAATGTGCGGGGTCAAAATCACTTTTCGTCCATCCAATAAATACTGAAAAGCTTCTGGAGTGTTTTTATCTTGAAAAAGGTTTTCAAAAGACAATTTCTCATATTCCAAAACATCCAATCCTGCACCAAGCACTTTACCAGATTGTATCGCGGTAACCAAATCGGCAGTTATGATGTTTTTACCTCTTGAGGTATTGATGATCCAGATGTCTTTTGCGAAAGCATTAATAAAATCCGAATCCACCATTTTGTCCGTTTCAGGAGTCCATGGAATGTGCAGGCTCAACACATCAGTTTTTTGCTGTAATTCCTGTAGTGAAACCTGTCTGGCATTAGCATCTCCCACATTTTCCCTGATGTCATAACACAACACTTCTACATCAAAACCACGGAGTTTTTTTGCAAATGCTTTCCCCATATTCCCATATCCGATAATCCCGACCGTTTTGCCGTCGAGTTCGTGACCTCGGTTTTTTTCTCTATTCCATTCGCCGGAACGGATCTCGCTATCGGCTATGTTTAATTTATTGAACAAAGACAAGATCATTCCCAAAGTATGCTCACCAACTGCATTGCAATTTCCTTCTGGAGCAGCTATTAATGCCACATTCTTTGAAATGGCATAATCACAATCAATACTTTCCAGACCCGCTCCTACCCTGGCTATGAACTGCAGATTGGTGGCTTTGTCCAAAAATTGTTTATCAATTTTAAAACGGCTTCGAATAACGACTCCTTGATAATCTTGAATTTTAGCTTCAATTTCCTGTTTGGAAGAAGTAAAATCGGCGTGGTTTATAAAACCTGCCTGTTCCAATTGTTCCCAAAGCAAGGGATGATTGCTGTCAATATGAAGGATTTTGATGTCCATATAAAAATATTACTAAATTAGAGTTTCAAAATTAATTAAAAAATTACGGTTAATAACAGGTCAAACGCATGAGCTTTAATAATAACCGCAGATTCGCAAATTTATTTATTGAAAAGCTGAATTTTGAGATTTTAGACAAATTAATCTACTTTGTCAATCCGCTTCGCTAGTGTGCTCAAATTTTGCTGAAAGGTACTGGCTTCAGTATGGAATTTTTATTAAAAATTGCATATCTCGGGTAACATAACACATGCTCTGTCTTATTCTTTATAATTTGAATCCAGAATAATTAACCTACAATGCTTAAATTAGCAATCTGCAATATAAATCAAACAAGCAATGAAATTAACCCAAACGTTTACTGCATTTTTTCATAGCGAAAAAGCGGGTAGCCTATTGCTTCTTTTCGTAACCGCAGTTTCCTTACTGTTGGCCAATTCTTCCATTCAAACGGAATATATCGCTTTTTGGAACACCGAAATCGGACATCATTCCATTACACATTGGATAAATGACGGGTTAATGACTATTTTCTTTTTACTGATTGGTTTAGAATTGGAACGGGAATTATATCATGGAGAATTGGCCAGTATCAAAAACGCCATACTCCCAATTTTTGGAGCTTTGGGAGGAATGATTGTACCCACAGGAATTTTTATGATTTTAAACCTCGGAACACTTACCCAAAACGGAGCTGGAATTCCTATGGCTACCGACATCGCTTTTGCTATTGGTGTTTTGTCATTATTAGGCAACCGCATTCCTGCCTCATTAAAAATCTTCCTGACAGCACTGGCCGTTATTGATGATTTGGGAGCAATTTTTGTCATTGCTCTATTTTATACACAAACCATCGCATTAGACAATTTACTTTATGCTTTTATCATCTTGGGTTTTCTATTTATCCTGAACAGACGCAAAGTGCATCATCTAACACCTTATTTAATTGGAGGTGCTTTTATATGGTATTTTATGCTGAATTCGGGAGTTCACGCAACAATAACGGGAGTATTACTGGCCTTTGTAATTCCGTTTGGCGATGGAGGAAAAAAAACAGCTTCCTACAGACTGCAGCATTCTCTGCACAAACCGGTAGCTTTTGCCATCCTTCCTTTATTTGCAATAGCTAATACCTGTATTCCAATCGACACAAACTGGCACGAAGGATTAAGTCATCAAAACTCACTTGGAATTATTTTGGGCCTTGTGATAGGAAAACCGTTGGGAATTTGGCTGTTTTCTTTCCTTGCCGTGAGTTTGGGCATTAGTAAATTGCCTAAAGATTTGAAATGGAAAAACATTTTGGGCGCAGGAATGCTTGGTGGAATTGGATTTACGATGTCTATCTTTATCACCTTATTAGCTTTTAAAAACGATGGAGAGGAAGTCATAACCTACTCAAAAATTGCCATTTTAATTGCTTCGTTTCTGTCTGGAACTTTTGGTTTTATATGGCTTAAACTGACTTTCAAAGAGACTGAAAAATCGATTAAAATCAAATAAATGAGATAAAAAACGTATTAAATAAATCTGAAAAAGAAATTTTATCCTTTCCTTTGCAGTACCATTGATTACAGGTATTGACCAAAACTTTGCAACAAAATATGTAATGAAAAAAATTTATTTTATCCCCTTATTATGTTTTGTCTTTTTATTCCAAAGCTGTTTTGAAGTGATTGAAGAGGTAAAAATGAAAGACGAYGGAACAGGGCATTTTAATTTTGTAATTAATTTTAGCCAAAGCAAAACCAAAATCAATTCGGTTTTGAAGATGCAGAAAATCAACGGCTATAACATTCCTTCGAAAGAGGAAATTAAAAACGAAGCTTCTAAAATAGAGGCACTGGCACAGAACACTGAAGGAATTTCCAACGTAAAAACCAATATTGACTTAACAAACTATATTTTTGCCATCGACTTAGATTTTCAAAAAATCAGCAACCTTAACGCCGTTTTTTTAAAACTGAAAAACAGCAAAAAAATAAGCCCAACAATTGCCACGGACTATTTTACTTTCAATGACAAAAAGTTTGTCCGCAGTCAAAAAGTACCTATAAAAGCTTTATACGATAAATTGGAAAAAGCGGATAAAGAAGTTTTCCAAACCGCCAAATACACTTCGGTTTACAAATTTGATTCGGTCATCAAATCTTTTACCAACAAAAATGCAGTCACGTCCAAAAGCAACAAAGCCATTAAACTAAACGGTTCCATAATCAACGTGATTAACGGAAACGAGAAGATAGAAAATACGATTATACTTAATTGAAAATGATAGGGAATTGATTTTTGACTAGAAGATATAAACAATTTTTGCTCAAAACAAGATACCTACAGATCTAAAAAACTTTGTGAGACAACAAACAATACGACAAAATCATTGAACAAGACCTACAAACATCAACACTAACAAATAACTTTACATAAATGAAAAATCTTATCCTATTCATTGCCATTTGCTTTTCCACAGCAATAAATGCCCAAGATTTAGCCAGCAAAGTTCCAGACAATGCTCCTTTTGCCTTGTGCTTTAACGGCAAAAACCTAAACGAGAAAATAGCTATCAAAACTATTCAGGAATATCCTTGGATGCAGGCTTTACTGGAAAAAGAATTGAAATTTTTGCCCAAAGATTTAAGCCAAACCGGAATTGATCTTACCAGCAAACAATATCAATACTACATCAGCAAAGATACAGTAATGAATTATGTAGTGATGCTTCCGCTAAATAATGCAGGGCTGTTTGAAAAAATAGTTCAAGCCAAATACGGAGACAGCTTAAAAGTAAAAAAACAAGCAAACTATACAAGTGTCAGCACTTCCAAAAACCATCATTTGGCGTGGAATGACAAATTTGCCGTTTTGGTAAATGCCAGCTACACCAAACCTAAAAAAAGCAGTTATAGTAACATAGAGCCGTATGCCGATTTACCAAGCATAGACTCAGCTGCCGTAATGGTAGATTCTGCAGTTGTCAACTATGATACTGTCGCGGCTGCCTATGCACCCAAAGAAGTAAAGTCAACTCCAATTCCTGTAAAAGAAAAAACAAAAAAAGGAAAAAACAAAAAGGGAAAGAAAACCCAAAAGACAGTTGAAGACCCCATCTATACAGGGCCAACCGAAGAAGAAATTTATGCAGCCCAAGAAAAAGCTAATGCGGAATTGGAAGAAACCAACCGAAAACTATTAGAACTCGAATTAAGAAAGAACGATTCCATCGAAAGATTAAAAATTGACCCAGTTGTTGAATCGATTTTCAAAGAATCTTTCGATTCCAAAACAGAAACAGCTGCAATAAATTCGAATATATTTAAAAACAGCAGCCCCAAATCTGATTTTTATATTTTTGCCGATTTGGATGCATTAACCACACAGCTGTACTCCAGTTTTGCAGGTTCTAATACCGCTTTAGCCAGTATTTACAAAAACGGAATGCTAAACAGCAATTTTTATCTGAACGGGTATTTTGAAAAAGACAAAATCAGGCTGAATCAAGTCTTGGCGCCCAAAAACGAAGAAACAAAAAAATCATACCAAGAAATGTGTGATTCGAAAGTAGACAAAAACCTATTAAATTATATAGGCAATAATATCTTGGGGTATTACTCCATCGCAATGGATACGCAAGCGATTATGGACTACGAATACAAAATATTAAAAAACACCTTGAATTCGGTTTACCAATCCTACACAAAAGATGCCAGCGGGAATGAAGCTGATGTTTTAATTGATGCCGTTGCCCTATTTTTAGACGAAAAAGCCATTGCTGACCTTATCCCGGGCAATGCGGTTTTTGTTCTTCACGATCTCAAAAAAGTACAAAGAGACTATATTGACATCACTTATAATGATAATTATGAGCAAATAGAAACCAAAGGCACCAAAGATGAAATTCAGCCTGACTTTACATTTGTGATGAATACGCGAAATGAGTCATTTGTTAACAAATTACTCCAGCTTCCTCTGAATAAAAGTAAATTTACCGCTACCGATTATCAATTGACCAACGGCTATTACACTATTCATTTTGAAAAAGACAATCTTCTTGAAAACTTATATTTTGGACTAAAGAACGGTGTCCTAATGATAACAACTTCTAAAGTAAATATTGAAAACCTTATCCAACAAACTGTAATGCCATTACAGGCTGATTTCAAAAAATCTATTTCCAAAAATAATGCTGCCGCTTGGTTCGATATTCAAAAAATAGTAGCCGCATCCAAAACTGAATTGGACAAAGACGCCAAAAGCAATTACTATAACATCGCATTGAAAAACGCTGGGCAAATTACAGTAGAAACCAAATTCAAAAATGGGGCTATTGTTTCGGATGCATCCTACACCATTAAGGGAGAACACACGAACAGCCTGCAATATTTCTTTGATGTCATCAATGAAGCATATGCCGAAAACAAAAAAGAAACAATTGTTACGGAGTAAACCGTATTTAATTTAAACATATAAGTCATTTAAGTTTTTAAAAAAAATTGCCAGATAAATGTTTTAAAAAAGAGAATATAAGTTAAGAGCCTTCTTTCTAAATTTAAGTTACTTTGCTTAAATGAACTAATGGCTTTTCTCAGTTTTATTCGAATTAAAACTTATATGACTTATATGTTTAACAATGGTATACCATAAAATGCTGAAAATTTTAGAATTAAGCACAAAAAAATATTTCTGCAGAATTGCCATATTCCTTATTGCCATTGGGAGTATGGCTTTTCTGTATTGGTATGGTTTTTACAAAAATTTTGACGAAAAATGTATTTCTCAAAATGCGGATGCCATTGCTATGACCGACATCAAAAACATTCGGAATCATTTTGTTTTTTCATGCCTAAAAAACCCATCCGAATGGGAATGGAATACAAGTAGAATTTCGATAAAAAAGAAATTTGACCTTTCTGGTTTCGGAATAAAAACTCCGGATTATTTGGCTTTTTTCCACATTGAAAACCAACCCCTCACACAATGGCTTGTTGCCATAGAGCTTGAAGATGAAACAATATTTGAAAAAACGATAACTGAAAAGCATTTTAGTAAAACTAAGCTTCAAAACGGAATGGATTCTTATTATTCCAAAGCATTGAATCTTTGCGTTATTAAGCATTTGAACCAAATTCTGGTTTCGAACATTCCCGAAACCCAAAAACAAATTGCGGTAAAAACTGCTGAAGATTTATTTTTGAAAAAGCTTTTTTTGGACGCTGCGAAAACTGCAAAAACAATTGGCAACTCCAACGCCATAACGTTTTGGATCAAAAAAAACAGTTTGCTCAAAGAAGACGGAATTCTGAACCTAACATTGAAAGACAACGAAATAGCGGTTGACGGGCAACTGCATTTCAAATCGAAGTTTCAAAAAGAATGGCAATTCACTCAAAATCCAAATGCATTACTGTCTTTTGGATTTGATTTTAAAATGATTCGCAATCAAAAATTCATTACTGAAAATGCAACCAAAATCAGCAAAATGATTGGTTTTGATTTTGATTCTATTTTGACCCAAAACCCAACCAAAACTGAATTATTGCTAAACAAAATAATAGAGAAGAAAGACTCCGCCATCAGTTATGACTATGACGATGACTTTAATCCCATAAAAAAAATGGTAGTCCATACGAATCGTGAACCTTCTTTTTATTTCTCTATGCAGACTTCTAATCCTAAAAAGATTTTTGATTACCTAAAAAGCCAAAATATCATTGACGATCATAGTGTTTATGTCAATTTCCCTTTGGCACAAACAAAAGCATTAGTCAACAATAATTCTTTGAAACTGGAAGCTAATCCTTTAAAGAATACACTTCAGCGTTCTGTTTCAAAAATTGGTTACCTACAAGCACATTTAGACCAACTCCAACCGAAAGATTGGTATTTTATCATTGCTAAAAATAAAAATTTAGATTTTTTAAAGTCTTTTGAAACCATAGGAATTGATCTTTCAAAAGAAAATAACTTAGCACGTTTTAGAGCAAGCTTGAAAACAAAAGATAGAAAAAGCCTGAGTGCCATTTTGGAATAAGGCAACTTAACTTTCTTTCGCAGAAAACTCATATTTGCTAAATACCTGCAAATTATGCAATTATTAAACATAAAATTGTAATGTGTGTTCTAAAATATTGAATTCCAACATTTATATTGAAAAAAAACATAAATAAAATTATAATAAAATCATATTTTTGCGTTGTACTTTAAAAAAAAAATTATGAAAAAATTTATTCTAATTATTGCATTTGGTTTTATATCAAATGGTGTATTTGCTCAAAGTCCGCTTGAAGAAGGTGGAGTACAATTAAATGCCGGTGTAGGAATTTCAGGCTGGGGAGTTCCAGTTTATTTTGGTCTTGATTATGGAATCGCTAAGGATTTCACCCTTGGAGGCCAATTGTCATTTCAAACAGATAATGACTATAACGGCTATGCTTACCACTACAATTCATCAGCAATTGGAATTGGCGCTAATGGGAATTATCATTTCAATAGAATTCTGCATATTCCAAGCAAATTTGACTTCTATGCAGGAGCAAATCTTACGTATTACATCTGGAATTATGACGATTACAATGGATATCCACATCCTGACAACGATTCTTTAGGTCTCGGATTACAAGTAGGAGGACGTTATTTCTTTACCGATAACTTTGGTATCAATTTAGAACTGGGAGGAAACACCGGAACCAGCGGTGCAAAATTTGGAGTTACTTTCAAATTATAAAAACACAATACGACCTATACTAAAAAACCATCCGAGACATCAGATGGTTTTTTTTATAATTATCAATTCTTAAAAAACTAATGCTAATTGCAACTTTCTTTATCAATTAGTTTGGATTATTAAATGGAATCCGATTCACTATTATTCTTTTTCTGATTCATTTTTGCAACTAAAGCTTTCAAACGCAATGCTTTTTCTTTTTTCTCTTCTTGAAGTTTTGTCTTTTTTCGATTTAGCAATTTGGTATGTAAAGTCTTATTTTTAGTGTTTTTTTCAGGTCCTTTTGCCATGATTTGAAATCTTAGTTAATTGTGCACTGCAAAGATAACAAATTGCTAATTGTGATTACTCCGCCTTTTCCAAAAACATAATGAACTGATAAAGAAACAAAACGCATTGAACAAAACGAAATGCCCTAGCCCTGAGAAAAGTGGAAATACTTTTGCTTTTTAAAGAAAAAAACAAAAGATTGCAACGAATTGCTTCGCCAGTTCGGCTTTCAGCCTCATGTGCGGGAAACTGCTCCTAATAAAAACCATACAACTCTCGATTCTATTGCTTATTTTTGCACTCAATAAAATTGAATCATGACACAGAATCCAGAAAGATATACAATTACGGCGGCATTGCCATATACTAACGGGCCAATACACATTGGGCATTTGGCGGGGGTTTATGTACCTGCCGATATTTATTCGCGCTACTTGCGTCTGCAGGGAAGAGATGTTTTGTTTGTTTGCGGAAGCGATGAACACGGTGTTGCGATCTCGATGAAAGCCAAGAAAGAAGGTATTACACCACAGGAAGTAATCGATAAATATGACGGAATTATTAGAAAATCGTTCTCAGATTTTGGAATTGCATTTGATAATTATTCTAGGACTTCGGCTAAAATTCATCACGATACTGCTTCGGAATTTTTTAAAACCTTATATGACAAAGGTGATTTTATTGAAGAAACAACCGAACAATTGTATGATGCCAAAGCAGATCAGTTTTTGGCAGACCGTTTTGTAGTTGGCACTTGCCCGAAATGCGGTAATGAAGAAGCTTATGGTGACCAATGCGAAAAATGCGGTTCTACGCTAAATGCTACCGACTTAATCAACCCAAAATCGACCATTACAGGAGAAACACCAGTTTTGAAATCGACCAAACACTGGTTTTTGCCTTTGGATCGTTATTCGGACTTTTTKAATGAATGGATTCTGGTTGGGCATAAAAACGACTGGAAGCCTAATGTTTACGGACAAGTAAAATCTTGGATTGACGGCGGATTAGAGCCTCGTGCAGTAACGCGTGACCTGGATTGGGGAATTGATGTTCCGGTTGAAGGCGCTGAAGGAAAGAAATTATATGTATGGTTTGATGCGCCAATTGGATATATTTCGTCTACCAAAGAATGGGCTCAAAGAGAAGGAAAAGACTGGACACCATACTGGAAAGACAAAGGAACAAAACTGGTTCACTTTATTGGGAAAGACAATATTGTTTTTCACTGTGTGATTTTCCCGGCGATGCTAAAAGCCGAAGGAAGCTATATTTTACCGGACAATGTTCCTGCAAATGAGTTCTTAAATCTGGAAGGAAACAAATTATCAACTTCTAAAAACTGGGCGGTTTGGCTGCACGAATATTTGGAAGAATTTCCAAATCAACAGGATGTTTTACGATATGCTCTGACATCCAACGCTCCCGAAACTAAGGATAATGATTTTACTTGGAAAGATTTTCAGGCGAGAAACAACAACGAATTGGTAGCAATTTTTGGAAATTTCATTAATCGTGTGGTGGTTCTAACCAATAAATACTACAACGGAATTGTACCTCAGCCAAATGAATTTTCAGAAGTTGACGAGACAACTTTGACCGAATTGAAAGCATATCCAGCCGTGATTTCGAGTTCATTGGAAAGATACAGATTTAGAGAAGCATTGGGCGAAATGATGAATGTGGCCCGACTTGGAAACAAATATTTGGCCGACGAAGAGCCTTGGAAAATGATCAAAACTGATGCAGCACGCACACAAACCCAAATGTATGTGACCTTGCAAATTGCCGGAGCTTTGAGCGTTTTGTGCGAACCTTTCTTGCCGTTTACAGCAAATAAATTAACTCGTATTTTGAAAATTGAAGACCAATTGAATTGGAATATGATTTCGGAAACATCTGATTTAATTGTAGCGGGACACCAAATTGGTGAAGCGGAATTACTTTTTTCTAAAATTGAAGATGAAGAAATTCAGAAACAAATAAACAAACTGGAAACTACTAAAACTGCAAATATTGCCGAGAACAAAAAAGCGGAACCTCAGAAAGATTTGATTCAGTTTGAAGATTTCGCCAAAATGGATATCCGTGTAGGAACTATTCTGGAAGCCGAAAAAATGCCGAAAGCCAATAAGCTCTTAATTTTGAAAGTAGATACGGGGATTGATGTTCGAACAATAGTATCAGGAATTGCCGAAAGTTTTAAACCCGAAGATATTATTGGAAAACGCGTGACTGTTCTAGTAAATTTGGCACCAAGAAACCTTCGTGGCGTAGATAGCCAGGGAATGATTTTAATGACCAACAATACCGAAGGAAAATTGGTTTTCGTGAATCCCGATACTGATGGCGTTGGGAATGGTGAGACGATAAATTAATTATTTTACATTATATTTTATGTAGGGACGCTGCAATGCAGCGTCTCTTTTATTTATATATAGGCTTATGAAGAGGCGTGAAAATTTATTATATTCGTTAAAATCAACAATCGAAACGTTGTACACTACAACGTCTAAATCATTATAAAAAAACAAATAAACCATATGAACCTAAAAGTAATAGCCTTCGACGCCGACGACACCCTATGGGTAAACGAAACCTACTTTGATGAAACCGAAAAAAAGTTCTGCGGTTTAATGGAAGATTACCTTTCGCATCAAGGAATTTCGAATGAATTATTTAAAATTCAAATCGGTAATCTAAAATTGTACGGCTACGGAATTAAAGGATATATTCTTTCGATGATAGAAGCAGCAATGAACATTTCGGATAATACGATTCGAGTGGAAGTCATTGAAAAAATAATTACATACGGAAAAGAATTACTCGAAAAACCTATTGTTTTACTGGATGGAGTTGAAGATACTTTGAAAGCTTTGCATGGCAAATACAAACTAGTTGTAGCCACCAAAGGCGATTTACTCGATCAGCGCCGTAAATTACACAAATCGGGTTTGGGACATTATTTTCATCATATCGAAGTGATGTCAGACAAACAGGAAACTGATTATTCGGACTTGATTAAGCGTTTGGAGATTCAGCCCGATGAGTTTTTCATGATTGGCAATTCTTTAAAATCAGATGTATTACCCGTTTTGGCAATTGGCGGACATGCCGTTCATATTCCTTTTCACACTACTTGGGCTCACGAAAAAATTGATCATAAAGTCGAGCACAAAAATTTTCATGCCTTCGAAAAAATAACCGAAATTTTGTTATTACTAGCTTAATAATGGCACAAATGAGCAATAAAATTTGAAACCTGCTTAAATACATTATGCTAAGCTTCAATTCCTTGTATCAATTTTCTTAGAAATTCGTCACGCATAAAATTCGTTAAAAAACAACAAAATACCATTAACTTATTTATTGTCAGTAATTTGCATTAAAATATAACTTTTATTTAATGATAATAATATTCTTTTCTTACACAAATGAGCTTCAAAAATTATAAATTGACTCTAAATTTTGTATTTTTGCCCGAATTTTAAATTACGATCATGAAAAAAACAATATTTGCATTAGTTTTTGCTTCAGGTTTGACAACTTTGACAGCACAAACAGAGACAGAACAAAGTACAGAAAACAACTTCAACAGATGGACTATCGAAGTTGCCGGAGGTGTTAACAAACCAGTAAAACCAATGACAGCTGGATATTTCACATCCGCACCAAGCCCTTTTGTTGTAGATCTTGGAGCAAGATATATGTTTAATAATAAATTTGGTTTGAAAGCTGATTTCGGATATAATAAATTTACAAGTAAGGATTCTTCTAAAGATTTTGACACTGACTATTACAGATTTGATGTTCAAGGTGTTGCTAACCTTGGCAGAATAATGAATTTTGAAGACTTCACACAAACATTTGGTTTATTAGCTCATGCTGGAACTGGATTAGCACAAGCTAGTTTTGATAACACAAGAGGTAATGATTTAATGGTTAATTTTATTGCTGGTCTAACAGCTCAAATTAAATTATCAAACAGAATTGCCTTAACAGGAGATTTTTCAGCTATAATTAATACAAAACAAGATGCTGCTTTTGATGGATATAGTACCAATAAATCATCTGTTTCCTCAGGACAATTATTAAACGCAACTATTGGTTTATCATATTCTTTAGGCAAATATGAAAAACATGCAGACTGGTATGCACAACCAATTGTTGATGTAAATGAATTTGCCGCATTAACCAAAAAGATAGCTGACATAGAAAGCACAATGCAAGATACTGATAAAGATGGTGTTCCTGATTATCTAGACCAAGAACCAAATACTATTGCTGGTATAATGGTTAACACAAAAGGACAATCTATCGACGTTAACAAAAACAACATTCCTGATGAATTAGAAAGTTATTTGCAAAAAACTTATGGAGATAATTCTGAAAGTACAGTTATTGCAAAAAACAATGAATCAGTTAAGAGGTTAATCAACACTGGTTATATTTGTGCTTATTTCGATTATAATTCAACTACGGCATCAAATGATTCAACAGACGGCATCAATTTTGTCCTTACTTACCTAAGAAACAATCCTTCGGCTTCAGTTGATATTATCGGTCATGCTGATGAGTTAGGAAAAACTGCCTATAACGACAAATTGGCTACTGCTAGAGCAAACTCAATAAAAGATATTTTGGTAAAATCTAAAATAGACGCATCAAGAGTAAATGTTATTTCTGCAGGAGAAGACACATCAGTTGATAAATCATCTAACGGAGCAAGAAAATTAGTTAGAAAAGTTACTTTCACAGTAAAATAAACTGTTTTTCTATCCTTTCAAAAAGTCCTAAAATAATTCTATTTTAGGACTTTTTTTTGCTTCATACCCTAAAAAATACAAATCCTTTACCTGCTTACAACGAATTATTTTCACGCCTGCGCAATACAAAATCCATAACCAAAACAGATTATACAGAAAAACTGTATTTTTGTAAAAAAATAGCATTTTGAAAAAGCTTTTAGACTTAGACAGTTGGAATCGAAAAGAACATTTTCTATTCTTTAAACAAATGCAGGAACCTTTTTTTGGGGTAACCGTAACCATCGATTGTACCAAAGCGTATGAAACGTCCAAATCACTCAACACTTCCTTTTTCATTTATTATCTGCACAAGACCTTGACGGCCGTAAATGCTTTTGAAAATTTCAAATATCGTATTGAGAACACCCACATTTACGTTCACGACCGAATCGATGGCTCAGCAACTATAAGCCGCGGTGATGGCACTTTTGGTTTTTCACTGATTGAATACCATCCTGATTATTTGATTTTTGAACAAAAAGCAAACACCGAAATTGAGCGTATACAAAACACTGCAGGATTATTTACCAGGGAATTTAAAGATGATAATGTCATTCACTTTTCGGCTATACCATGGCTGAATTTCACCTCGCTTTCGCATGCACGCAACATGACTTTTCCTGATAGCTGCCCTAAAATTTCCTTTGGTAAAATGATAATTTCCAAAAAAGGGAAAAGAAAAATGCCTATGTCAATACACGTTCATCACGGATTGATGGATGCCATGCATGTGGGCCAAATGGCAGATTATTTTCAAGCCATAATGAATCTGTAAATTGAATTGAAAAACATGAAAAAACTCCTTCTTTTTTTGACTATGGCCCAATGCTGTTTTCTTTTCAGCCAAACAGTATTGGCTGTTTTTCCATTGGAACTCAAAAAATCCAAAGAATACAGACAAATTGTAAATGCCGAAAACACTAACACTCATGACATATTTGCCTTTGTCTCGGACAAAGAAACACTTACAATCCTAAAATACAACAGCGCATTGTTCCTTACCAATCAATATACATTTGCAAGACCTGATACAAATTACAAATTATTATCTGGATATAGTTTTAATGAACAGGGAAATCCAACTATTTATTGGTCAAGCCCGGATTTGAAAAATATACTGGCTGTACGATATGAATTAAACACAAATACTACTGCCATTTTCAATTATTACAATTCATTTTCCGAGCAATCTCTTGTTATTCCATTTCAAGAAAACAACACTTTTTATATCCTGACACAAAAAGATTCCGAAGAAAAATTAGTCCTTTATAGCTTTAAAAATGGACAAAAAGAACAAAAAACAGTCGATTTTAGTTCTTTTAAATTCAAAAACAGCAGAAATCAGCCTTTAACATTCAGTCAAATTCTAGAAGCCTGTCCCATAGAAAAAATAGAAACGAATCAGTTCAATCCATTATTCAAAGGCACAAAAAAAACAAAACTATACATCCTCAAAAACCGAATGCTTCTCACTTTAGACCATAACGACAATGAGACTCAGGCTTTTGAAATTGACCTTACGACTTTAGAAATTCAGGAAAAAATCTTCCCGAAAACCGCAACCAAAAATTATGTCTGCCTGTCCAATTCTTATTACCATGAGAGTAAAATATATCAACTAAAAGTCAATACCGATGAGTTGCTGTTTGAAATAAAGGATTATAAAACCGCAGATAGCATCAAAAGCATTCTGGTTTCAAAAACAGATACGATACCCTTTAAAAGCTCTCCTTTGTGGCTACAATTTGAAGGGCAAAAATCAAAAGAATTTAAAAACACTGCCAAATTTTTAAATCAATTAGTGCATTTAGAAGTGGGCTTAGCGGTTTACAAAACTTCCAACTCCATTTTAATTACATTGGGAGGTACAGGTAACATCCGATTTACAGATTTTATCAATTCATTATCAGACAGCAATCTGTTTAACAACGATTTAATGTATCGTGATATACCAATGACCGTTTATTTCGAGAGTATATTTGATAAAAAGTTAAACCATACCAAGAAAGATCAGGATCCCCTAGCCATTGATTTTATTTCACGTTTTGAGCAGGAACATGCCGAAGTGTCCCTTCCTAGCATTATCCGCTACAAAAACTATTATATAATGGGATATTACGATATGCATGCCAGACAATATACGATGCGTAAGTTTATTGACGGATTTGACCGTTCATTTTAACAATCACATTAATTTTCGCAGAAAGAACCTATTTGCTGCAAATGCCTTTCTGTTTGGTATTTGTTGAAGTTTTCCCATTTTGGAGGAAAATTTGTTTTTTGTCCGCACATCGAATCCAAACAAACATTATTGTCTTTGTATTTTTCATGCAAAACAGCCAGAATTTTGAAGAAAAATGCATCCAGCATCACAATGGCTTCAAATTCGGATTTTAGTGTGTTATAATCGGAATCAGATGGATTTAATAACTGTAATAAATTCAAGACTTCGTTCTTTTCGGCTTCATTGATTTCGGTTAAATAACCATTCTTTAAAGTTTTAAAAACTAAATTATTCCAAGCCAAGCTATCATGTCCCCATTGAACATCTGGCAGGTTCAAAGAATGCTCACATATCAGAATGATCGAAAAAAGAACATCATTTAAATACTCAGCCGGAAACTCATCAAAACTTCTGAATTCAAAACCGCTTTGGTACATTTTCTCCTGATTAAAATCAAGCCCCACTTCCGAAAGCATTTCATATTCCATATCAGCTTCAATCTGGTCGCGCCACCAAATGTTTTCTTCTTTTTCAAACTTTAGCAATTTTCTAAAATCACCTACATTATAAGTTAAAATTTTACCTTTTGGCATTGCTTTATTGTAAGTTCCTACGCCTATGTAACGAGACATCGCATTTCGCATAGAACCCAAAGTGAATTTTTTGTCCAAACTGTATTTATCGCTTATCACTCCCATAATATCAGGACTTCCAAGAGTTGCTATAAAAAAAGGCTCAAACCATTGCAGTAAATAAATAGCATTCGCGTGTGTTTTTTCAAAATTATTGTAATCTACAATTCGGCTGTCTTCGGTCAGTGAAGGCAGTGTAATGTGAAAATGATATGTTCCGTTATTAAATAAAACCAGGTTTTCCTGATTAGTCATGAACATATTTAGGCCATTGTTATAATCTGGAAAATTTAATTTACCGTTTAATACAGATGACTCATTGATTTTATCCAAAAACAGCTTTTTGGTGGCTTTTAGCTCTTTACACGAATCAGCAATTGTTCTGTTTTCAAAATATTTGGTTACAAACTCAATAGAATCACCATCAAAATGTACCGACCCCATCGTTTTGTTGCGTTGGGTAATCATGCTTTGAATATTGTACGGCTGATCTTCAAGGAAAAGTTCCATGATTGATTTTCCAAGATATTCAGGATTTTCGAGTGGCTGTGGATTCACCTCAGCAGTTTCTGCGCTGCCAACTAATGGTTTCACTGCTGATAATGTTTTGTGCTGATAATTTATATCCAGTTTTTCCAGCGAATGACTGTTAATCATTCGGCTTACCTTATAATTTTCATTTAATCCAAAAGCTTTTTTCAAAATCGAAGTTAAGCTTTCCGGTTTATAACATTTTCTGTAATCAATACTGTATTTCTCAAAACCAATTTTTTCTTGTATAAATTCACCAGTAACTATAAGGGATTCTTCAAATTGCATGTAGGTTTCGTTTTCCAATCCTATTCCCCAATAATATTTTTTTGCCTGATTGTCTTTCATTTATACTAATTTTATTTTTTATGGTTTATTGAACTTTTTAAAATCTTTTTTTCAATTTGGAAATACAATTATAAATCAAAAGGAGACGATTCTTCAAACGGATTCAACATAGTTGTCTCGCCCATTAGAATAGTGTTTTTCAAACTATAGGGATTTATATTTCAATCTCAGAATTCACACTTGAATCGGCTGAACGTTTGATAAAGAATTAAAATTTTATAATGGGGTTATAAAATTACTATTGTCATTAATCTATTTTATATCAACAATTTAAGAAGATGACTAGCACAATTAAAACTTTTGCTATCCTCGTTTTTTCTGAGTTGCAAAAGTAGCTCATTATTACCATATTTCCAAGAAGTTAATTCATTGAAAATCAATAACAAAACAAAATTATTAAGTTGTAAGATTTATAGCTTAGATTATTCATGGTAATAAAACACATGGGAAGAATATAATTCATCATTCCACCAATCTTTTCTAACTTCCGAAAAATAGCTGTAATTCAATATTCCCGCTTGTGACTGCAGTGGATATATAACCGTTCCGTTCTCTCTGTAGGCTGTATGCAAATCCGTTTCGGGTACAACAGGAACAATATGCCCAGAGAGGCCTTTTATTTTTCTTTTGGCACAAATTATCCCAACTCCTCCATTTGCATTTACTTGAAATTGCACTTCATCTACCGAAAACATTCTTTTCCAGCCAAAGCTGTCTCCCCATTCTAAAAACCAATCGTGTATGGCACTGGAATAAATTCGGCCAACAGTTTGTTCAAAAACAGCGGTAACCTCCTGCCCTCGCTTTATGTATTCCAAAGATTCATCAGTCCACCAAACGGTTGGTAAATACACTTTACAGAAATGGCAGTAATCATAAGCGTAAACATTGCAGTACGTATCTTCTGGAGTTCTTTGATACCTGATGCTTTTTTCAACATCCAGTTTATCTATAAGCTGGCTTATGCTTTCACGTTTAGTCTCAGAAGTTGTTGAGTCTCTAAACGGAATACTAGAGTCCAAAATAGGTCTTTCTTTATTTTCCATAGAATCCAAACGCGATTCAGGATCTGGTAATAAATTGGCTTCCAATATTTGATACTGAGATAATGCCTGTGTTGGTATGTTATCTTTATTCATTTTGACTGCTTAAAATTAATTGGTTTACGCAATCTAAATATTTATTGGGGATGGCGTTTTTCTGGTCAACCAAAAAAGTAAATATAATGATTTTTAAATTTTCATAACTGTTTTTTGAAAAGACTAACTAATTGAAGAGAAATACACTTTGTTTTAACTAGAAAAATAGCTTAAACAGCATTGAATTTACCATTAAATATTTTCTTTATTAATCCATTTCCCTACCGTTGGCGGAACATAATTTTCCATTTTGTCCAAAAGTTCGTCAATCGAATCGCTTACCAAGAGCATCTGCTGGTTTACTTCTTTCAAAAGACCTTTGTCTGTCATTGTCTGCACAAAAACAATCAAAGCATCATAATAACCGTCAATATTCAAAATGGCAATTGGTTTTTTATGCAGCCCGAGCTGTCCCCAAGTCAGCATTTCGAAAAGTTCATCCAATGTTCCGAAACCACCCGGCAGAGCGATTACGCCGTCACAAAGGTCATTCATTTTGGTTTTTCGTTCGTGCATCGTATTGACCAAAATCAATTCGGTTAACTCTTTGTGAGCAATTTCTTTTGACCTCAAAAAATTGGGCAATACGCCGATTGCTTTTCCGCCTGCATTCAAAACACCGTCGGCAACGGCCCCCATAAGCCCAACATTGGCACCGCCATAAACCAATTCAATGTTTCGTTTGGCTAATGTTTGTCCAAGCAAAACTGCCTGCGAGGTATAGATTTCTTCGATTCCTGAACTGGAACCACAGAATACGGTTATTCGTTTCATAGTTTCGTTCGCACTAAGCGTGCATACTTTTGATTAAACTAATCTAGTTATCATTTGCATCAAACTCCACCGTCCATTCAATACCATATTTATCTCTAAACATACCAAAATAAGAACCCCAAGGACTGTCGGAAATTGGCATTTCTATTTCTCCTCCTGCTGAAAGTCCGTTGAATAATTTATCTGCTTCTTCTCTGCTTTCTGTACTGATTAAAATTTTGGATCTATTTTCATTTTCATTTACACGTCCCAAAATTTCTGGAACATCATTTGCCATTAAAGTGTTATTACCTATTGGCAATGCAATGTGCATTATTTTATCTGCTTCATTTTCCGATACCGGGAAATCAGGACTTGACAGCTCTTTAAAACGAATAATCTTGGCGAACTCGCCGCCAAATACAGATTTGTAAAATGCAAATGCTTCTTCGGCATTGCCGTTGAAGTTAATGTAAGGATTGATAATTGCCATAATTTTATTTTTTAAACGTTAATTATTTATTTCTATTTAAAATTTTATCATGTCATGCAGCAAATCTTGTTGTCAATGCCGATCATCAAAACACTTGTGTCCATAATCCTTTCAACAATAGTTTAATCTTTATTGTGTTTACGCCAGCGAGAAATCAAGAATGTTTTTTGTTAACATTAAAGTCTTGTCAATCAATTTAAACAAAGTAAATCAAGCTTGAATATTGAATTAAAATTAAACAAAACCATAATAATAAGAGACCGCTATCACTCTTTTTTATTTACTAATCCTATTTGGCAATCCCATTTTTTCTTTTATATTTGTAACCATTGTGTAAGGTTAAATAATTTGGTTATGAGTGAATATATGACGCTTTCGGAAACTTCTGAATATATTGGTAAAAGTAAAGAAACTTTAAGACGTTGGGACAAAGAAGGCAAATTAACTGCTGTTCGTGAGCCGATGAGTAATTATAGAGTTTACAGAAAATCAGATATTGATACTTTATTTGCTGACTTTTTAGACGAAAATATACAAGAAACAATTTCGAATTATGTCGAACCACATAATGAATATACCGTTTTAGAACTTTTCGCTGGAGCCGGAGGCTTAGCAATTGGAATGGAAAAAGCTGGTTTAAAATGTGTTGCTTTAAATGAAATTGATAAATGGGCTTGTCAAACATTAAGAAAAAACCGCCCTGCTTGGAATGTTTTGGAAGGCGACATAAAATCTTTTAGTTTTACTAGCTACGAAAATAAAGTTGATATTGTAACAGGAGGATTTCCTTGTCAAGCTTTTAGTTATGCTGGGAAAAAATTGGGATTAGCTGATGCAAGAGGAACTTTATTTTATGAATTTGCAAGAGCTGTAAAAGAAGTAAACCCTCCAATTTGCATTGGGGAAAATGTGCGCGGGCTATTAAGTCATGAAAATGGTAAAACTCTCCAAGGAATGATTTCTATTTTAGACGAAATTGGATACAATGTTGTTCCTGTTCAAGTTTTAAAAGCCCTAAATTTTAATGTCCCACAAAAAAGAGAACGGTTAATTTTAGTAGGAATCAGAAAAGATATTGATTTAAAATTTGAATATCCAAAACCATATAAAAAAATTTACAATCTCAAGGATGCTTTAAAAAAAGGCGATTTATTCGATTGTGATGCACCAAAATCAGAAGGGTCAAAATATCCACAAAGTAAAATTGATGTTTTAAATTTAGTTCCTCAAAAAGGATATTGGAGAGATTTACCTTTAGAAATTCAAAAAGAATTTATGGGAGGAAGTTTCCATCTTGGGGGAGGAAAAACTGGAATTGCAAGAAGAATTGGTTGGGATGAACCTTGCTTAACCTTAACTTGCAGTCCTGCACAAAAACAAACCGAAAGATGCCATCCCGAAGAAACTCGTCCGTTTACAGTTAGAGAATATGCGAGAATACAAACTTTTCCTGATGACTGGAAATTCGAAGGATCTATTGCTCAACAATATAAACAGATTGGAAATGCCGTTCCTGTTAATTTAGGAAAAGAAGTTGGCTATTCTATTATAAAGTTTTTGAACAGTTATTACAATTTATCAAAACCTAAATAGTAACTGTAATTTTCAAAAGTGATTTGATCTAAAATTGTTCTTTTTGAAGTTTTGGTCTCAGATTTTATTTCATCCAAAGCAGAGTTTTCTTTAATTGAATTACTTTTCTGAATTGAATCAAGATAATCTTTTACGGCAACTGGGAGATTTTTATACAATTGAAAAAGGGCTTCTTCTTTTCCAGAAAGCAAAGCATAAAATTGGTCGCCTGAAATTTTATAAACTCTACTATGGCTATATTCTTTTCCATTAATTTCACCTTTCCAAAGTTCACAAAAACTGCTTTTTGCTAAAACTTGAACCCAATAACATTTAGATTTTTTGTAAGTATCAGCATATCTTGACAGCTTTTGAAAAAGTGCTTCTGCTGAACTGCTATTCATAGTGTTATGCTTATTTTTTATATCGGCAAACAAAGTGTCATTTTTTGCTTTAATATCGAAACCACTTAAATTACCAACTTCAAAATCATTTATCCCACCCAATATTTGCTCGTGAAATGTTCCAATAGAATTATTTATTGACTTGTCAATTTGTCTTAAAATTTCAGCCTGAATTAAACTTTCCTCATCAATGTCATTGAATTTTGCATCAAAAATCAATTTGATTGTATCCACTTTGTTACTGTAAAAATTCTTTTTAGTAATGTTGTTTTTAGCTTTTAAATAGGCGTTATGCAGATTTGCTACACAATTTAAAAAATGTTCATCCGAAATAAAATCTACATATTTATTCTTCATCTTATTTTGAAATTTATTCTTGTTAGCTAAATTATGACTTTTTAATCAGTTTTATCAAAATTATATTTACTGGACTATCTATTAGAATAAATATTAATTTCAAATAAATCTAACAATAGCACTCCTTTCCTAACTTAAAATGTTTCGATTACAAATAGACATTATTCTTTGGCATTATAAAAACTGCTTTTCCTGTTTCCCTAAAGCCCTTGTATACTGCGTGAGAGATAGTAATAAGCTACCGAAGAGCATGAAGAGCCCGACCGCAAAATACAAAGAGGCCACTAGCAAGTAATGCACTGCCCCCAAAAAGTTAGACACTATTTGGGGGCATTTTTATGGAAAGAAAAGTCAAGTATGATTACGAATTTAAACTTGAATGTGTAGAATTAGTGGTTCATCAGCATTATTCATGTGAAACGGTATCTAAGAAGAAAGGAATCAGCGAATCTAATATTCGTAAATGGGTTAGTTTCTATAGGGAATATGGTAAAAGTAGTTTGTTAACACGAAAGAATCAGGTTTACTCAGTTGATTTT
>NZ_JBFUGG010000015.1:0-126834 GCF_056403035.1 Flavobacterium sp. P3_A6
CTACTACTACTACTACTACTACTACTACTACTACTACTACTACTACTACTACTACTACTACTACTACTACTACTACTACTACTACTACTACTACTACTACTACTACTAGAATAAAAAAAAAGGCAACATTTTCTTATTACCTATTCCAGTGGTAAAGTGAACCCATTTTTATTGCTGATTTATCAAGTCAAATCTAAATTTCTTTCTTAAAAGGTTATTGTTTGTTACCGGAAATAGTTAAACTATTTTCAAAGAGGAATACCATGAAAAGTGGGAATTTTAACATTTTTTACACTTTTAGTCTAAAGCCAAACTTTAGAATCGATATAGATTTGTCATGTAATATTACAAGAACGAGGAATTCCTGAAAAACATTTTTTAGTAACTGCAATAATTATTACAAAGCTGTTGCTCAAACAAACATTTTCTAAACAAAACCTAAGACACCATGAAACATTTTTTTTATATTATCGCCATTATATCTCTATTAGCCACTTTAAATTCTTGTACTGCTGACGAAATTGAAACTGACAAACCTAAAGTTCAAGTTCAAGCTGATGTTGACCCAAATAATCCTGGTAGCATGATCCCACCAAAAAAGTAACCTTTTTAGTTTTTTGTATTATTTTTTTAAACATATTAAAAAGTTAAAAAAAATGTACTTTTACGATTATTTTAATAAAACACGATTGAAACTATTCACAACAATATTGATTTTTAGTATTTTTTTTATTGGATGCGAACGTAAAAATGAAAATTCTTACGCTTCAAACGCTAGTAAGTTAGATTCGTTGATTTCTACTTCGACAAACAAAAACAAAACTAAAGAAGAAAGGTTAGAAAAGGCATTATTAGCTTCTGAAATTATTCAAAAAAATGACACTTTAGTTATGTCTGCTGACTATTATTTTGAATTGGCAGATTCATTTTTACAACTTGGGGAGGATCATAAATGTCTTTACTTATTGCAAAAGTTGTATAGAAAATCAATTTTATTAAAAGACAACGAAGGTATTCAAAATACAAGCTACAGTATTGCAATTGTTTATAATAAAGAAACAAAATATGATTCCGCCTATTATTACTTTACAAAATCAGAAAAAGTCCTTTTAAAAAAAAAGAATGAGAATTTATTGGGTAATGTAAAGATATGGAAAGCAGAAATATTATCTTTTAAAAATGACTATGTAGGGGCTGAAAAATTAGCGATTGAAGCATTAAAATTTGGTATTGAAAAAAATAATAATCTACTGATTTACAATTGTTATCTCACTTTAGGAAGTACGCTTGTTGGTCTGGATAATTATGAAAAAGCTGTAGATTATTACAACAAAGCTATTAGGATTTCTGAAAAATTAAAAACAAATTCAAATTATTTATCTTACAAATGCCAGCCCTACAATCATATTGCTAATATATATGTAAAAACCCAGAAATATAAAAAAGCGATCGCATTTGCAAAACAAGGGTTAGCTATAGCAGATTTCAAAAAAATAGATCCTCCAATTTATTGTTATCTTACCAATAAACTGGCTTATTCTAAATTTAAACTAGGTAACAAATCGTCATTAAAACAATTTGAAGAAACTTTAAAAATTGGCGACAAAATAGATAATATTCCTGTTCAGATTACCTCAAAAATCTATTTAGGTGAATATTATTTAAATCAAAAAGACACTTTAAAAGCCAAATTCTACTTAAATGACGCACAATTGCAAGCACATAAAAATAATTTTTTTGAAGATGAATTCAGAATCCTTAATTTATTGCCCTTTGCATATCCTCAAGAAAAATTCTTTTATACAAATAAATACATTCATCTTAAAGATAGTCTTCAAGATGTTGAACGTACTTCTCGTAATAAATATGCCCGGATAGAATTTGAAACCGACCAAATAATTCAAGAAAAAAAAATGGTTGAGAATAAAAAAAATGAAATCTCTAAACAATTCATTCTATATGCTACCATAAGTGGCTTGGTATTATTATTATTGTTAATTATTTTATATCACAAAAACAAAAACATCAGACTTGAAAAATTGTTTCGTAAACAAGAACAAGCTCTAAATGATTCGCAAATTTATAATTTGATGCTTTCAAATCAGCAAAAAATGGAAGAAGGCAAACTTATCGAAAAACAACGCATCTCTAGAGAACTGCACGACGGGATAATTGGAAAATTGTCGGCAATACGAATGAATTTATACGAAATAAAATATAGTCAATCACCGGAATCAATAAAAAAACATTTGGTACATATTGCTGAGATGAAAAATATCGAAGAAGAAATCCGCAACCTGACACACGAACTAAACACTACTGTTTTTTCAGGATCTGATGATTTTGAAACAATGATAAAAGCATTATTCACTGAATTGAGTAATAACCCAATAGCTGAAATAAGCATAGAAATTGATCCGAGAATAGTCTGGTCGTTGGTCGATATAAATATAAAAATGAATCTTTACAGAATTTTTCAAGAAGCATTACAAAACATCAATAAATATGCCGATGCTAATATAATTACAATTGCAATTGCTAAAGGCGGAACAGGTATAAGTATTCAAATTTCCGATAATGGCAAAGGTTTTGATGTAACTCAAACAAAAAAAGGAATTGGATTAAAAAACATGAATCATCGCGCAATGGAACTTAAGGGGCAATTCTCTATAGAATCGAAACAAAATATAGGTACAAAAATAAATTTGTCAATTCCAATAGAATTCTATAGCTTTGAGTTTTAAACACTAATGACAAAAAAAATACTTATAGTTGAAGATCATCCTGCAATGATTACTGGATATAAAACAATTCTTTCTCACAATAACTTAGGGCATCAGTTAGAGTTTTATTCTGCAAACAATTGCAAAGATGCTTACGATTGTATTTCAAATGAAACCAAACCAATTCCTTTTGATTTGGTAATGCTGGATTATAGTATACCATCTTTTCCCGAAAAGGATATTTCTAATGGTGGCGATTTAGCACTTTTAGTTCACAAATATATTCCTAGTGCAAAAACATTAATTATTACTTCGCATTTTGAAAGTGTTATTTTGTACAACATTTATCAAAAAACAGAAGTCAACGGAATTATGGTCAAAACTGATCTCGACGATGAAGAATTGTTGTTGGCTTATGAAAAAGTCATGACTGGTGAAAACTATTTTAGCAAAAGTGCCAAAAAGGCAAAAACTGAACGCCTGTTAGCCGAAGGTCATTTTGATTCTGTTGACCGCCAAATCATAACACTTATTTCTAATGGATGTCAAATAAAAACTATTGCAAAGACTATAAAAGTTTCTGAAGACACTGTTAAAAAACGAAAAAGTAAAATAAAGGATATTTTAGGCATTGATAAAGGCAACGACGAAGACATTTTGCGTGAGTGTAGATTATTGCGAATGATATAGAGAGGGTTAATGTGTTTGTTTAATACGTCATTCGACGAAGGAAAAAAACACACTACAAACACTTTATAAGTTGTCTACTTAAAAACTCATAAATGTATTGCAAGTTGCTGAATTTATTGATTTCAGAACTTGATACAAACTAAGCTCTTCTATTTGGAAAAACTTTATTTCATAATAAATTATAAAAATATTAATCCTTTTGACTACAAATAAACGGTGCAATATTTATGCAGAAGCACTAAAAAGCTAGATGCATAATCTTAAATATCTACTTCTTTGATCTGGATAGAAAACGCTTGTTTTTCATCAGACTTTGCTAAATAAATTACAAATGGCTCTAGGTCAAGGTATAGATGTTTTTACTTTGGATTCAGACAAATTTTAATAATTGTATATAGTGTCTCCAGATTTATACAAAATCATTTTCCGGCGATCCTTCGTTTCTCCAATATCATTTTCATCCGTATTTAAAAAATTTTATTCAAAACTTGGCATTTCTCCCTTAGCTGTTGTTCGTCATAAGAGGAGATGTTTTTGTAACCATTCAACCTGTTGCTAACGACTTGTTTGCACTGATTTTATCGCAATGTTCGCAAAGATGAATTATTCCCTTTTAAATTTACGTATGCAAAGCAGATATTGTTTGTTTTACTCTTTGTTAACAAACTGAAAGAGCTAGAATGATATCTTTGCGAACTTTGCGGTATTTTTTGTAGCTGAATGTTTACCGTTTTTTTTTGTAAAAATCACCCAAATAACTTTAAATATTTACAACGAATTGGAGTGAATACGAGATTCCGTTTCTTGTGAGGTGTTCGGTTTTATTTAGATTCACCCGCTTACAAGATGCTGAATACATACTAATTTTAACTTTTTTTACACTTTAAGTGTAAAACCATACAAAACTCTTGCAGTAGTTTTGACATATTAAATCACTTCAGGATTGTTTGCAACTAAAATTTTGGAGTATAGAAAAACCGATAAAACAGAGTGATTATAAAGTAATAAAAGCGTATTGATTGTTTTGTATATCTGTATTTAAGATAGTTGCAAACAAAACAATGTTTTGTTTGCAAAAGAAAAGTCAAAAGTCTTTGAATTTGCCTAAAAACGTATCAGTACTTGATTGTTGAAAATTAATAACCAATAGGATTAATTACCATTACAAATCATGAATACAATAGCAAAAAAAACTGCAATAGATTGGTCTTCACCAGATATTTTAAATCATCTATTCTTACATATAAAGAGTCCATTAGATTCTATTATTACTGCTAGCACACCTAGCACAACTGGGAACGAGATTAAAAATGAAATTATTTTTTCTAGTAGTAATGAAATTAATGATCTTATAGAGGAAATATTGAATGAAATTAAGTCTAATTCAGTAAGCTTAACAATACAAAGGAGACCCGATATTTTTGATATTTATGAATCAAATAAGAATGTTCAGGATTTATGCTCCAATAAGATAACTCCGGAAAAAGTTACAAAAAAAGACCAAAATTGGTTAATAAGCTTAGAAAAAGAAATCTATAATTCCATTTCTAAGAACGATCTTGATTTATATGAATTATCGTGTAAAATGGCTGTAAGTGAAAGACAACTTCATAGAAAAATTGGAAATTTAGTTTACTTAACCCCTAATAAATACATACGCATATTAAGATTACATAAAGCAAAGCAACTAATCGATAATTATATTCAAGATTCCATTTCTCAAGTTTCTTATTCTGTTGGATATAATGATTCTCATTATTTTTCAAAATTGTTCAGTGATCAATATGATATATCACCCAAAGAATTAATAAACTCATTAGCCTAAAAGAGTGTAATAAAAAAGTATTAATCAAATCCAGAATTTCATCTGAAGTTCCTTTAAATCTACTTTAAAAAGATATTGAATTAAACGAGAATAATTTAGACGGTATTAATGTACGGTTGTTAAACACTCCATAATTATTACTGATTGTAAAAGCCTGTAAGATTCTTTAATGAAATTTTTTTAAATATAGCATAACTAAATAATCATAACCTTAAAAATATATATTATGAAACGAGTGCTTTTTTTCCTAGGCCAATTAAATGACAAAGATTTGGAATGGATGATCCATAATGGCCAAAAAATAGAATTAAAAATTGGAGATACACTGATCCAAAAAGGAAACTATGTAGATAATTTATACATTTTATTATCAGGTCAATTGTCAATTTGTTCAAATGAAATTGAGGGCGAAGAAATTGCACTTTTAGGAGCAGGAGAAGTTGTAGGTGAAATGTCTTTCTTAGAATCCAGACCTCCATCAGTTTCTGTTATTTCAAAAAAAACCTCTGTAGTTTATAAAATATCCCGAAATGCAATAGAAGCAAGACTTTCTTCAAATCCAGATTTTAAAGCTAATTTTTATTACTCATTAGCATTGTTTCTTTCTAATAGGTTGAGAAAAACAACGGATCAGTTAGGATATGGGATTACCGAAGAAGAGGATTTAATTGATACCAAAGTATTGGATGTGGTTTCTCAAGCCGGGGCGCGTTTCGGGCAAATATTAAATAGGTTTTCCGAGGTGAAGTTAGGTGTTAATTATTAAGGTTCAAATATGAGGAATTACTTTTTGTTTTATATTTTATTGACTACAAGTAATATTTTATATAGTCAGTCTAAAATTAAGTGTGATTTAATAGAGGTCTCAAGTATTGCATTTAATAAAAATCCAACCATAAAAAGCGCTAATTACTCTATCCAAAATGCCGAAGCTAGTTTTCAACTTCAAAAAAGTGTATTTGATTTTAACTTAAATTCTGAAGTTACCTACCAAAATGAAAAATACAATCTTTTTAATGCTGATTCTAGAAATAAATACATCGATAAAACTCTAAGAAATAATTCATTTGGTGTTTCAACTGATTTACAAAAAACATTACGTACTGGACAAATAGTAGATGTAAGTTTAAAGTATAATTATAATAATAATAATTATCCTTATAACGCCTTTGCTGAATATGTTGGCGCTTTTTATGGTAATCATTCCAGTACTGTTAATCTTACATTAACCCAACCTCTTTTAAGGGGAAGAGGAGCAAAGATAACTACAGCGTCAGAAAAAGCATCTGTTTTTTATATTAATAAAAGTAAATATAATTATGAATTTGCAAATTCTTATGAAATTGAGCAAATTGGTATTGCCTATTGGAATTACTATACTGCATATAAGAGTCTGTCAATTTATATTCAAAATGAAAATAGGGTAAGAGAAGTATTAAACATGACTACTGAACTTGTAAAAGCGGATAAAAAACCACAAAGTGATTTAGCTCAGGTCAATGCCGATCTAAGTAATCAGGAAAGGTTAACTGCTGTTGCAAAACAAGATCTATATAATGCAAGATTAAATTTAGGACGAGCTATTGGTCTAATCGATGAAGAAAGTCAAAGATTAGATATTCCTATTAATGATTTTCCAACTGTCATAGAATCTGGATATAATGAAGCTATTAATAAAAATGCATTTATTAAAATTGCTAAGGATAAAAGAGGTGACGTAAAGGCAATTGGAGAAGAATATAAAGCAATAGAGCTTCAAAATCTAATAGCAGCAAACAACCTAAAGCCTCAATTAAATTTATCAGCATTTGCTTTTTATGGAAGTGCAAGCGTTGGAAACGGTGTTGATAAATCCTGGGCCTCTCTTACTAACAATCAAGGTCAGGATATGGGAGGTGGAGCTAAACTAACATTTTCTTTTCCACTGAATAACAATCTGGCAAAAGGGAATTATTCAATAAGTAAAATCGCTTTGCAAAATCAGTCCATAATAAATGAAAACACTCATAGAAATATTGAACTGAATGTTGATATAGCTATTAATAACTTGAAAAACAGTGTTGTAATTCTTGAAAAATCAAAAGAAGCTTTTGATTTTTTCCAAAATGCTTTTAATAATGAACAGATAAAGTTTCAATCAGGTTTAACTACTCTTTTAAATTTAATCATATTTCAAGAAAGACTAACTTCTTCAGAATTAGAGAATTTAAACGCGCAGCAACAATTTTCAAATGCAATCATAATTCTTAGACACGAAACAGGGACTCTTATTTCTAAAGAAGATCTTGGTTTTAAAATTACACAAAATGCATTTTATACTATTCCTAACACGGAAAATTAAAAATATATAAATTATGTCAGCAACTTTTTTTAGAAAATCGGCATTAGAGAAACTTTCTACTCCAGAAAAATTAGATCAATTAATTAAGGTCACTGGCACAAAAGCATGGATAGCTCTAATTACAATTATAGTAGCGATTTTTACAGCGTTAATGTGGTCATTTATGGGTACCGTAAAAACAAAATTAAATGTAGTTGGGGTTGTATTAGGTGGAGACGTTCATGAAGTAGTTGCTACTGCACAAGGACAATTAGTAGAGTTAAAAGTAGCTATAGGTAATAACGTTAAAAAAGGAGATATTATCGCTACAATACGACAACCAGAACTATTTCAACAAATAGAAGATGCAAAAGTGGTATTGTCAGACAGAAAATTTGAAATGGAAAAGCTAACGTCTTATGGAAATCAAGGCACTCAATTACAAGGTAAAATAATTAGTCAATCACGTGTAAGTATTAAAGGCGAAATTGAATCAGAAAAAAAGAAGATCGTATTTCTGAATAATCAATTGGAATCAGAGAATGTACTTCTTGATAAAAGTTTAATAACTAAATCGCAAGTTGCAAATACAAAACAACAGATAGAGGCATCCAAAAATACAATCGAAAGATTGAAAGGACAAATCGTAGAAACATCCAGTCAACAAAATGATTTGGGATTTGATATGCAGCAGAAAGTTACATTACAAAGCCAAAGAATTGCAGAAGCTGAAAGAAATCTTCAGTTTTTAACTGAAAGATATGACAACCAAAGAAATATAAAAAGCCCTTATAGCGGAGAAGTAGTTGAAGTTTTAACCGATGCTGGAATTGTAGTATCAGTGGGATCTCCATTATTTAAACTTAAAAATACAATTAACACAAAACAATCACAACTAAGAGGAATTCTTTATATCCCTTCCAAAGATGGGAAAAAAATTAAAAAAGGAATGGAAGCTCTAATTGTACCTTCGACCGTACAACCTGAAGAATATGGTTTTATAAAAGGGAAAGTAACTTATGTGTCTGATTTTCCGATAACCCAACAAGGAATGCTAACCTCCGTTAAAAATGATCAACTTACAAAGCAACTTTTAACAGGTGGTCCTTTGTTTGAAGTTTACGTTGATTTTGAAAAGGATCCTGTATCATATAGTGGTTATAAATGGACTTCTGCTAAAGGGCCGGATATTTTTCTGCAAGAAGGCACATCATGTTTGGGTAAAATTACTATCAAGCGAGAGCCCCCTATAATATTAGTTGTTCCTGCATTTAAGAAATTTTTTGACCTATATTGATCTATCAAAATGATAAATAACACAACCTTACTTATAAAAAAACAAGCTAGACCTGTTAAAGTGCCGACTGTTCTACAGATGGAAAGCGTTGAATGTGGTGCTGCAGCTTTAAGTATTATTTTAGGACATTTTGGCAAGTTTGTTCCATTAGAAAAATTGAGAATAGCTTGTGGGGTATCACGAGATGGATTGAAGGCTACAAATATCCTAAAAGCAGCTAAAGAATTTGGATTAGAAGCAAAAGGATATGCTAAATCTATTGAAAAACTAATGCAAATAGAAACTCCATCGATTATTTTCTGGAATTTTAACCATTTTTTAGTCCTAGAGGGGTTTACAAAAAACAGAGTCTACCTTAGTGATCCGGCACAAGGGAGGTATTATGTGAGTCATAAAGAATTTGATGATTCTTATACAGGTGTTGTTTTAACCTTTAGCCCTTCAAAAGAATTTGAAAAAGGAAATGATAAAAAAGGATTAATATCATCTTTAATTTCAAGAATTTCTAATTCTAAATTAAGTATTATCTATATTATTATAGCAAGTTTGTTTTTAGTAATTCCTGGTTTAGTAATTCCATCATTCCTTAAAATATTTATAGATAAATATTTAATTAATAATTTTTCAGGTTTTGTAATGCCCCTTTTATTAATTATGGGTGCACTACTAATTATTAATGCTTCTTTAGTTTATCTCCAGCAATACTTTTTACTTAAATTAGAAACAAAACTTGCATTGGTAACTTCTAGTAAATTTCTTTGGCATGTTTTTCATTTGCCAATTGCTTTTTTTACTCAAAGATACAGTGGAGAAATAGGTAATCGAGTCTCATTAAATGATAAAGTAGCAAAACTGTTAAGTGGGGATTTAGCAAACGCTGTATTAAATCTTATTGTTGTGATTTTTTATGCAATTTTAATGTTCTCATATGATGTTACCTTGACATTAATTGGTGTTTTTATGGCAACACTAAATGTTGTTGCCTTAAGGTATGTTTCAACGGCTAGAAAAGACGGAAGCCGAAGATTAAGTAATGAAAATGGAAAGTTGTTAGGTACTACTACCTCTGGAATTAGTATGATTGAAACATTAAAATCCTCTGGTAGAGAAAATGATTTTTTTACTAACTGGATAGGATATTTGGCTAAAGTAATGAATGCTCAGCAGGAATTTGGATGGTTAACAATAAAGCTTAATATACTTCCAAATCTAATTTTATCTTTAACAAATACTTTAATATTAGGAATAGGTGCCTTAAGAATAATGGAAGGAGAAATGACTTTAGGAGCTTTAGTTGCCTTTACTTATTTAATGAATAATTTTATTACCCCCGTAAATCAACTAGTATCAGTAGGAGCCATGTTGCACGAAACAGAAAGCGATATGGCACGTATTGATGATGTAATGAACTATGAAATTGACAAACAATTTATAGACAATGAAGATGAAAATATTCAAAAGGTAAATAATGAATTCATTAATAATAAATTGATTGGATATTTCGAAATGAAGAATGTGACTTTTGGATATAGTCGCACCATGCCTGCATTAATAGAGAACTTTAATTTAAAATTAAGGCCTGGAAGCAGGGTGGCATTAGTTGGAGGTTCTGGGAGCGGAAAGTCAACTGTTGCAAAAATAGCTTCAGGACTTTATGATCCATGGGAAGGAGATATCTTACTTGATAATAAAAATAGAAGACATATACCTAGACATATCATTACAGAATCATTAGCGGTAATAGATCAGGAAGTCCTCGTGTTTAATGGTACTATTAAAGAAAACATTTCCTTTTGGGATACAATGATTCCTGAAAAAAACATTGTAAATTCTGCAAGAGATGCTGATATTCATGATGTTATTGCTGCTAGAAATGATGGTTACGATAGCTCTGTATTAGAAGGCGGTTCAAATTTTAGCGGAGGGCAACGCCAGCGAATTGAAATTGCTAGAGCCTTAGTTTGCAACCCTACAATTTTAATTATGGATGAAGCTACTAGCGCATTAGATTCTACCACAGAAAAAATTGTGATGGATAATATTAAGAAAAGAGGATGTACTTGTTTAATTGTTGCCCATAGATTAAGCACTATAATGGACTGTGACGAGATAATTGTAATGGAGTTTGGTAAAATCGTAGAACGAGGCTCCCATAAAGAATTATTAAAACTAAATCGTGTTTATGCAAAATTGATAGAAACAAAATAAAAATTAAGATATGTCAACGAATGAAAAAATATATATAGGAGTTGAAGAACCATTGATACTTAATAGCACAGACAAATTTTGGATGGTAGTTTCTGGTGAAGTAAATGTGTTTTATGTTAGAGTTGATAAAAAAGGAGAGTATTTATGCGGGTTAAAATATCTTTACTCCGCAAAAAAAGGAGACTTATTATTTAGTTTACTATCTCCTGACTCTAAGAATGATACTCGTTTAATTGTTTTTTCAAACGAAGCTACTTTATTATCTATAAATAAACATAAACTTATTACTATTGATCATTTTTTTCTAACAAGCATGATCGATAAATGGATATTAAAAACTTCATTTAAAATTAGTTCAAATAATGCACCAAAAACTTATAAGACATTAGATAAATACAATATATTTTTTTTAAATCAAAATACGGTAGCATATCCTTCTCACGGAATAAATTGGGTAAGTTTAATTTATGGACAGCTTTCCGTTTTCTCAGAACAGGAAACTATTAATTTTGAAGGTGTTCCTAAATTTCCAATTCCTGTTTGTAATAAGTTATGGATTAAATCCTTGTCCGAATGTTCTGAATTAAAATTAATGAGTACTAGAGAAGTTTTAGAAGATGAAATTAATTTTTTAATTTCCTTAGAAAAAGTACAAGCCCATTTTTACAATCAGCTTTGCAAAAATATTGAGATCAATAGTTTGTTCGAAAACAACAACCTCAATGATAAATTAATTTATCAGGAAGAAGAATTAAAAAACACTTTAGAAAAAATAAAATCCATAGTTACAGGCAGTAAAAAAAAATTATATCACTTTACGAATAGTAAAACACAAAAACAAAACATACTTTATTTAACATGTCAATTAATTGGAGAACATGCTGGCTTTAAATTTGTAGAGCCAAAACATTTTGAATCAGATATAAATAACGCAAACAATCTTCTATATGCTATTGCTCAAAGTTCTAAAGTAAGAATACGAAAAATTATTTTGAGAGATGTGTGGTGGAAAGATGAAAATGGGCATTTATTAGCATTTATAAAAGAGTCTAATGAGCCTGTTGCCCTTATACAGCAAAATTCTACAACTTACATAATCAAAAATCTTTCAAAAGGGACTGAAACAGTTGTTAACAATGAAATAGCCGAATCTTTAGAACCTATAGGCTATATGTTTTTTTCTGGGTTTGATATAAAAATGGATTCCATAAAAAAAGTATTAAGTTTCGCTATGAATGGTGTGAAAAAAGACGCAAAACTATTATTAGTTGCTTCTTTACTCGGAAGTCTAATCGGTTTATTAATTCCTGTATTATCTGGGATGATATATGATGATGTAATACCAACTGCAGATAAATCCACACATTTAGAAATCTTTACGATTATGATAATTATCGGTTTGGTATCTGCTGGCCTGCAACTTACCCAAGGAGTCTTACAAATGAGAGTAGAGTCAAAATCAAGTGTTAACCTACAAGCGGGAGTGATGGATTATATACTTCGCTTACCTGTAACTTTTTATAAAAAATATACTGCAGGTGATCTCACAAATAGAGTTTTAAGTATTAACTCAATTAGACAAATCCTTTCTAATACACTTATGACGGTAGTACTTAGTGGGGCATTCTCATTTGTTAACTTATTACTTCTTTTTTATTATGATTCAAGTTTAGCATGGGTTGGAGTTGGACTTGCTTTAATTGCTATTGCTTTTATGGTTTTAATGGGCTGGCTAAAATTGAAGTATGATCGAGAGGTGTCTAAATACGAAGGAGAAATTCAAGGTTTCCTTTTCGAATTTTTATCTGGAATTAGTAAAATAAGAATAACTGGAGGTGAAAAAAGAATTTTTTCTTTATGGGGTGATAAGTTTTCAAAATTAAAAAAATTAGGATTTAGTTCAGGTAGTTTTCAAAACTTTGTAGAAGTTTTTAATAGCTCTTATCCTCTTTTTACAAGTATATTATTTTTTTCATTTATATATTATACTGTTTTAAATTCTCAAAATTCTGGAATGTTATCTGTAGGATCATTTATGGCTTTTATCATTTCCTTTAATAAATTTTTAAATGATAGTTTAAGATTAAGTATGGCATTTATTTCTTCACTTAGTGTTATTCCTCTGTACGAAAGAGTAAAGCCAATTTTAGAAGAAAAACCAGAATCTATAGAAGAAAGTATTGATCCAGGTGAATTAATAGGTGAAATTGAACTGAATTCTATATCTTTTAGATATTATGAAGATCAGCCTCTAATTTTAAAAAATATTACATTTAAAATAAAACCTGGTGAAATGGTTGCTTTTGTAGGTGCATCTGGCTCAGGAAAATCAACAATTATGAGACTCCTTTTAGGTTTTGAACATCCTGAGTTAGGCTCTATATTCTATGATGGAAATATATTTGAGAAAATGAATAAAGAACTTACAAGGCGGCAAATAGGTGTAGTGTTACAAAATGGAGCGCTTATGTCAGGTAGTATTTATCAAAATATTGTTGGTAATTCAGAATTAACATTAGATGATGCTTGGGCTGCGGCACGCATGGCCGGTATGGAAGATGACATAAAGAATATGCCAATGGAAATGCATACGTTTATTAGTGAAGGGGCAGGTACATTTTCAGGAGGTCAAAGACAAAGATTAATGATTGCTAGAGCAATTGTTCATAAACCTAGATTATTATTTATGGATGAGGCAACAAGCGCTCTTGATAATAAAACTCAAAATATTGTTGCAGAAAGTTTAGATAAACTTCAAGCTACCCGCATAGTTATTGCACATAGGTTGAGTACTATAAAAAATGCTGACCGTATTTTTGTTTTGGAAAAAGGGGAAATCAAAGAATCAGGAACTTATGATGAGTTAATACAAATGGATGGATTATTTACAGAACTTGCCAAACGCCAAATTGCTTAATAATGTTAGATAAATTGCCTTTATTAAAAAAAATTGACCATAGTATTAACCTTGATTTTTCTGAAGAGCTTAAAACCTACTTGTCAAATAAATTTTGGTCAAAAAAACACACAATATCGCCTTTAGCAGATGAAATAGATCTTGAATATTGGGGAGGGATTTCAAAAAGAATTACTGAAGATAAAACAATTTTTAATGAATTAAAAAAATGCTATCCTCAATTGAATTTTCCAATAGAAATAGACATAGAAAAAACAGAATTTTATAAAGATATAGTTTTAAGAGGAAAAACAGAAAATATAAATCTGCCTTTTTCACTAAAGCTAAATGATTCTAAAAATATAGCTTTTAAAATTCATAAAAGCATTGCAGGTAAAATACCAATAGTAACGGTTCCAAATAAAGAAGACTTCACAACAATTATACAATCACTATTATATAAAAACAACCCCAAACATGTTCCGTTATCTATGGGTGCAGTATTAATCAATGGAATCAATAACTGGGAGAGATTAGCTATTTTAAAAAACGATTGGTTAACAACTAACACTTTTGGAAATTGGGCCAAAGAGTTTTCTTGTAATGTTTTGCCTAATAAGAGCTTATATAAAGATAAATTAATTATTCTAAGTACAAAACCCTATAGTAATGTAGCGGCAAAACAATTGGGTTTGACTGAAAATTTATGGTTATCCTATTCCATTTCGATAAGAGAAGAACATGAATGCACACATCTATATACACTTAAAAAATACGGGGTGGCATCAAATAACCTACACGATGAGTTAATTGCAGATTATATAGGAATTATAAAAACTATTGGACACTACAATAAATCATGGATGTTAATATTTATGGGACTTGAAGAGTATCCTAAATATAGACAAGGAGCAAGGTTGGAAAATTATTTATTGGACAATAAATTATCTCAAGAAGACTTTAAACAATTAATTAAAATAATTAAAATTGCAATTGAAAACATTTCTATTTTTGACGAAACTCACGAAAAGTTACAATCAGAGATAGATCAAATGTGCAGAATAGACGCCCTTTGTGAAACAAGTTTAGAAGAATTATCATCTACAAATGGAGCAGCTTTACTTATTCATAATTACTATAAAAGGTTGAAAAAGGAAACTTAATTTTAGTATATTTTCTTATATTATCCTCTGATAGGTCATAAACTATCTTCATTTAAATACTTTGGATGATTGGCATATTTTAGAATAATTTCTAGGGCATCAACTCACTGCTATGGGTTCTGACTTGAAATTGGCAAGATTTAAAAAAAAGTGCCTATGAGCCGTCATATTTTTACGAAAAAGCTTCCATAAAAAGGAAATTCCCATATTGGCAAGTGTAGAATTGATAAACAAACCCTATTTTTCGAGTGCTTCGGCAAGTGAGCAACTCTGCTCATCGTTATCAATTTTGCGCTTCGAGTTATTCCTTAGGTATGTATATATTTTTAATGTAACAACCAGAATTTTAATTTATTTATTCAAATTATTATTGGCTTGATTATTTATATTCTGGTTCTTTATTAAATTTCGAATAATTTTTATAGCCGGTATATTTAAATATATAACCATCTATTATATTTTGTAGTTTAAACATATTATTTTTTAGTTACCCAGTTTATTTATGAAGTAAATCATCTAATAATGCGTTAGATTTATAAAAAGTAACTATAATATTTTGTTAAATATTTCACCTCCCTTTTAGGTATAAAATCATTATAAATAGTGAGACTCATTAAATGAAATAACCCGACTTTTGAAAAAGTACGGACAGTACCAAAAAAACAAAATCGAAAGTAGTAATGAGTGGTGCAATTTTAATAAATGGCAAATGTATTAATGTGTACCCACAGCTAGACTTTATTTATGAGCGAATGGGATTCATTCAGAGTTTTTTTTATAGAGAAAGAAGAACGATAGCTATAAATATACCCAATATCTGGACTCTAAATTGTTGCCAAAGACAATGCACTTACTTTGGAATCTAAAAAAATAATTTTTAACACAAAGTAATAAAATGAAAAATTTTCAAATTACAATAGAACAGGAAATAACCCATTTTGTCTCAAAACATCCAAATGAATACAAAACAATCATAGATAAAATAACATCCTATAGTAGCAGTGATTATACCGATGATTTTTATTCTTTTCAGGCATTTAAAAATCAATTAAAGGAAGTTTACCTTAATCTGGCCTTAGAGGACTACCGCATTTCTAAAAGTGAAACCCTTCGAGAAGAGATTATTGCTATTGCCGACGATAAGATAGACAGACTTTACAATGTAATGATTGCACTGGACGATGAGCAAGCATTTAATACAGTTTTAGGATACGCTACCGACTATTTGAAAGGCGAAGATTTTTTGTTTTTTCAGCAATTGTATGTAAACGAACTATCTCTTTTTGCATTGGCGCAAGCTTATTATAACCCAAAGTTTAAACAAGCCGTTATTTTGTTTTTTGAAACCTCTTTTGATTATGTCAAAAAATATGCAAAAGAAAATGACAAGCAAGGCACAAGCACAAGCGCAGACCCGGATGGCAGTACATTGTTAGCATTGGTTCAGGCAATTTCTTCTTTGAAGGAAGAAGACAGGAAACAATTTGCCAATCTTGTTTTTGACATTTATGCGTTTAGCAGTAACGAAAAAAGAAGTTATGGAATGAATCAGGCTTCGGGTTTTATCGCACTACTGCTTACTTTATATTCTGCTACAATTGATGTCATTACGTTTTTGAATGCTACAATTACGAAAAAGTTAAAACATTACAAAGAAAATATTTATGTTCATCAGACATTGTATGCCAAATGGTATCTGGAAAAAAATCATACCGAAGCACTTGCTTATTTACAAAATGATGAAAATGCCGGCCGGCCAACTTTTGCCATTTTAGCATTGACTGATCTAGGCTGTCAGGATGCTTTGCCAGTTTTAATTGAAAAACAAAAAGACGAAAAAAATCCAGTAGTTTGGGAAGTGTACCAAGAAGCAATTCATCGATTGAGCACAAAGTACCAAATTACCAATAATGAGGACATGATGATTTGGCTTAACGGAAATCTAACTCCAACACAGCGTGCATTAGGTGCCGAATCTGATAATATTTTTGTTAAAAGAGCACAACAAAAACTGGCTATAGATGATACCGCAGTATATGAAACTGATGAAGAGTAATTACATACTCCAGTAAAAAAAAAGTATTATTTTCATTATGAAAAATTACAGTTCTTATCAAAAAACAAAAGAAGTCTATTTTAATAGAGATAGTGCTTTTCCAATAGCATTAATTTTTATTGCCTCCGTTATCATCTATGTATTGTACTATTTTCTAGGTATGGGGATTGCCTTGTTTTTTAATTTTTTTATCTCTTTTTTTTCTTATCTGTATGTCTATTATTACGGAAGAAGTAGCCAACGAATAACCTTTGAATTTTTGACAAGAGTTGTCTTTATATTTGGATTATTGCTGTTTGTAGATTACGGAGTTTATACACTGGTTGTTTATCAAAAAACGGGTATTTTCAATACACTTTATTTTCTATTATGGTTGTTAATTTTGCTTGGAACTCCCACTGTTTATTCTGTTTTTAAATATGGTCGTTTTTATTTTCAGGAAAGAAAAATGGCTTTGAATTATTTAAAGGTTTCTCTAAAAATAGATTATGACAGCCAATTACTCACGTATATTGATGCCGTACAGTTTGTAAACACTTCAAAACGCACGATGTCCGACATTAAACTAGAAAAAGCACCTTGTTACTATTCGGAAGCGGAGTTGAAAAAAATGGAAGATAATAGTACCCGAAATTATTATTTAGAAAAAAGTGCTTTTAGCGATACCATACATTTGCCTTTTGGCGCTAATAAACTTTTTATGTCTTGGTATTCGATTATAGAGAATGCATATTATGATATCGAATTACCATTTCCTTTCGAGAAAATGATTTTGGAACAAGAAAAATACCCCACCAATGTTTCGGCAGTTTTGAGAGGCAAAAAAACCAAACCGCTCAATCTCCATATTCATGCCCACGGAGGAATAAAATTATTCAATAGTGATACTGTTTTAATCAATCATCTCAGCAGTACTCCAACTTTAATTACAGAAGAAATACGAGATGAAAAAATAAAACGCCATCGTTATTCACACGAATATTATAACGACCCAAAAGCCTTTTCGGGTTTAATAGAAAAAATTAGAGCTTCTAGCGGGATTGAAGAACGCTTTCAAATACAAAATAAATTGGTTTCTTGGAGCATACGTATTTCGGGGCTTGAAGGCAATAATTATTTGGATGTATTTGATGTTTCTTTTCGGGAATACAAAAGCGAAATAGAAACTTTGGAGCAATCAATGATGCGATTCTTGCCCAAAAAAATTGAAATTGTGTATCGAGGAGATTATTTATACCGTTGGTTGACTTTACGTATTAATTATCAAAAACTCTATCACTGCATTCAAAAACTGACGGACGGAAATGAAGAAACTCCTGTTTTTTTTGACCTTGCTTTTGAAAATATTTCCCAAAAAACGGATTTGAAATTTACGCTTACCGCTAATGAAAAAGCGATGAAGTTTACCGATTGGGAGATTCAAATTGATAAAGACCGTAAACAAAGTATGGATGACCATTTGCTCGACGAAAACGAAGATGAAACAAAACGTACTCTTTTGAAAGAAGCTTGGGCATTGGTTGGAAACAAAAAATATGCTTTGGCTCAGGAAAAATGTGATGCAATATTAGCATTAGACCCAAGGTATGGTTATGCTTATTTTTTAGAATCCCGATTATTGTGGTTCAAAGAAGGTTTTAAAGCCTGCTATGCCAAAAAGGATTATTTTATTACAAAAACAGAACACGAACCAAGTGCATTGGCGCATATTTACAACAATTATGGATGCCTGTTGGAAGAGGAACTGCGCTATGAAGAATCCAAATCGTATTTTGAAAAAGCAATAGAATCTTATCCAAAAGAGGGACTGTATGTGTGCAATCTCGCCGAAATGTATTGTAAACTAAAAGACCCAAAAAAAGCAATGGAGTATGCAGAAAAATCAAAAAAATTAGGGCATGAATCCGAAACGCTGCATATTATTTTAGAAAGTAAGGGAACTCATGACTTTATAAAAATGAGTGTAGAACAGTAATCCGAAAGAAATTAATTATGATCAAAATGACAGCACTTTATATACTCATTCCAGTATTTTTACTCGGAATATTAGTGGTAAAAGCTCAAAATACCTCGAAATACAAATACCTATTTCGCAATACGATTTTAAGTCAATCCCAAAAGTATGAACTGGCTCCTGTGCTTCGTGGACGTGTGTATTATCCGCACTACTTTTATATCCCGTCCTTAAAGCGATATATGGTCTGTTCGGATTTGGACGAAACGGGACCTTTTAGAGTATATGAAAAAAACACAAAGCCTGCAGGAAAAGCATACTCGTTACTGGATGAAACAGGAAACAAGGTTGTTACGTTCGAAACTCCCTTGAACTTTTCTTATCGAAGTGGCTCTTTTTACGGAGCTGCATCATATATTCCTTTTTTAGAAACAGGAAAAAAAGATGTGCTGCCTTACGATGAAATACACAACTCAAACTTGGATTTGGGAGAAAGAGATTTCGAAAAACTTTTTATACAATTATACACATCGTCCGAGTATGTTGAATTTATTAACCTTCGGGTTTCGGGTGACGATCTTCATCAAGCAGGTGTAATTTTCAAACGTCAAGGCAAGACTGCTATTTTGCTTTCAGGATTAAAGGACAGTCGTATGATTTGTCGTTTTCAAGAGAACCGAACTACTAATAATCGTGAGGACTATTATCTGCCAAATATTTCAAAAAAAGAGACTTTTCCACAATCAGAGCCTTTATTAGAAATGATTTGGCTCGAAACCACCGATACCAATCCTTTTGTACATTGGCGAACGGGTTTAAATCCTGAGTTTGCCATCAAGAAATACATTAATACGTATTCTTCTGGTTGGCAAGGGCTTGTAAAACTGGGAGGAATTCCAATTTATGTCCCTGGCGAAGCTTCGGGTACACTATATGTCCGTTTTAAAACCAGAGGTGAAATTTTTAGGATTAAAATTTTAGAAGTCGAAAAATTTGGACTCGTTTATAATTTAGGACTTCGCACCTTTCAATTGCCTGCAGCTATTCGCGCCAAGAATTCACTGGTATTTATGGAATCTGCCCAAGATCGAGGCGAAAATCGTTTAGGCGGAGGTGTATTTGTGGTGCGTCCTGCTACCAACACGAATCCATCGGCAGATATACCATCAGATATGACAGAAGAACATTTTAACACACTGCCTATAACTTTGCAAGAAGCTTTATTATTGCCTCCAGATGCGGTAACATCGCTCAAATTGATTGATAGAAATAGCCGCGAGTGGTTTCCTGAAATAGAGCGCTTTAAAAACCTTACCCATTTGGAAATGAGTATCGTAATAACAGAAATTCCAGATGCGATTTCAAAATTTCCTATGCTAGAGCAATTGTCATTGAAAAACTGCAACATCCAGAAAATATCTCCTCAACTGGCAAAACTAACGGAGTTAAGTGACTTAGATCTTTTTTCGAATAAATTAAATGAATTTCCAGCCGTTGTTTTAGAACTAAAAAAATTAAAACACTTGAATATTGGAGCCAATGAAATTGCAACTTTGCCAGAAGAAATAGATAGATTAGAGGAGCTGGAAAATTTAAATATGGTACTTACAAACATTACTACTTTACCAAGTTCCATGATTAAAATGAAACGACTTTATATCTATGACGGAAAAGTCCTGGAAAATAAAATGCCTCCTGAATACAAAGATTTGTTTGATTATATGAAAAATAATAGGATGTAATTCCATAAAACATTGAAATGTACGTTATAAAAATCACACAAAATACCGAAGCATGGCTTGTTGCTGTTTGTCTTGACGAAGAGCAAGTCCCGTTATATCTTGAAACACTCTCTGTCGAGACACAAGCTCACGCCTCTTATTATCAAATTCCGATGGAAATATTTCCGTTTATTGTGATTGAAAATACGGGAACCAATCACGAGTCCGAATCGTATTTTGAGTTTTGTAGCGTAGAAGAACTTCAGGTTAGATTTGAAACAATTCGCAAGCAAAAAACAGATAACGAAGAGCTTATTTATTTTAAGTATTTTTTTATCGATGAAGAATATTTTCAATCGCTTTCAGATAAAAATTATATGATTTATCTGAGGCACACCGTGGTTACAAACGCTGTGTTGGATGAACCTTATGTGATTTCTGTTTTTCATGAAGAAATTAAAAAATGCGTTTCCAATTACAATATCGATGGTTTAGACAAACTGTTTGAACAAACTAAAACCATATACACTTCAAAAACTGAAAAAGAAGACTTGGCAATCAATGGTTATAATGACTTGTTTTGGGATATGAATTATGACCATGCCTGCGGTAAACTCATAGAAACAGGTATTCAATATTTACTTCCTATGGTAGAGAATATGGAAATTTTATTGGATGAAAAAAAAGGACAGCACCGTAGCTTTGCCCAACATATTTTATTGGAACAAGCCTGTAATGAAGAACCCCAAAAAGCTCCTGCTGTTTTAAAAGATACTGTTGAAGCTTTTGAAAATTATTTGATTTCACAGCCCGAAGAAAAACTAGAGATTCATCGTTTGCTTGCTATTGCTTACCGTTGGATGATGAAAACTGAGCCCGAAAATGCTTTGCCCTTTTGGGAAAAAGCCGTTTTAGAAATTGAAAAAGCAATAGATTTTAACCCAGAAAAAGCATCTTGGTCTTTATTCTTCGAATTGATTTATACTCCTTTCGAGCAAGACAAAAAAATAAACCAAGCACAGGCAGAAGCACAAAAAAAGAGTATTGTAGATACACAAATGTTGGAAAATAAATTGGGAGGAGTGATTTCGTATCAAATTGCCTTGGCATACCAACATTTACAAGAACATTTGGAGTGGAAAGAAATCGAAAATGTTTTTCCCGAAACGATTGCTACGCATTGGGCAGAAAAAGCTTTGGACTATACTCCCGACGAAATTACCAGCATAGATTTATATGAATGTGCCTCGTTTTTCAATCAAATAGGAAGCAGAACGAAGCGCATCGATTTCTTGGAAAAAACAATATCACTGTACGAACGTGCAATGAAAGCTTCAGCAGATTGTGCCTTGGAAGTCTATTTCTTATCTAATCTTTGGAAAGAGATTGCTGAAATTCACATCGAAAAACAGGAATGTATATTAGCCGATAAAGCAATCGAGCAAGCAAAATTACTTTATGAAAATCACATCGAACAGATAAAATTACATCCTTCTGCCAACCTCCATTATGCCGAGTTTTTGGAATACTGTTTTACCTATCAGGGAAACATAACAAAACCAACCTTGTCCGAATTAAAAAGTATGGCTAATGATGTAGAAATTCAGTCAGAAGGGTTCCTGAGTTATCCTTATTTATTGTTAATGCGGATTGCACTGTATGAAAAAAACGAGCAACAGGCTATTCTTGAACTTACCAAAAGTTTGATTTTGCACGAATCCTGTGCCGATTCCGAAGTTGAAGCTCTGATGGCCCAATTTGAGGATGCTGATTTCAAGGAATTAAAAGCTTTTTTGAGTGAAACAAAATCATTCATGGAAGAAATCAGCGAGAATTATTATTATAATCCTGAAGTAAAATGGGAAAAAATGAGAACCATGTCTGCCAAAGAATTAACAGTTTATTGGAAAAAACGAAAAGAAGAAATTAGAAACAGACCCCCTTTTATTATTGAATAAAAATAGCATGAACGAGACATTATACACCAAAATACAAGAAGAATTTAATGCAATAGCCAGTACATTTGGAGAAAAAGAGCGCGTTGTTTTATCAGATAAAAATAGGATTACAGTTCAGTCGATATACAATCTGTTTGAAATACAACCTTACTTTTCTCAGCTTGCTAACGAAGTTTTATCTCCGGATGCTAAGTTTTTTATAGAAAATGAAGAAGATTTTAATCCTGAAACAGATGATTTGTACGAATACAAAATCAATCTCGAAAACAGAAAAACGTATCTTAAAAAACAATATTACGGAGACGATATTTTCTATAGCACAATCTACGAATATACAGAAGCGTATCAAAAAAGTTTTTGTGTTTACCAAAACAATCAAGATTTAAAGGCAATCAACCTGAGTTACCTGTATTTAAAAGACGGCTTGCCTCATCAGTTTGTAGAATGTACCGAGTATGGTATTTCTTTAAAAACCTATACCTGCGAAGGACAATTCATTAAAAGTTACAAATTGGAGTGGCCTAATTATGAACACCATTGCATTGGCGAATTGGATTTTGATGCCGAAGGCAATTTAGCACGTATTAGAGAAACAGCCTCTGATGGAAGAATACGCATATTGTTCGAAAAAGATTTGGAAATAAAAGATATAGAAAAAACTTTGGTCGAGTTAGAAGATTTTTTAGTAGAAAACATAGCCGATCAGATTCTTGAAAAAGTAAAAATTAAAGAGCCTGTATATTGTTTCTTGTTTGAATACAGTATGCAAGGACCATTCCCGCCAACGATTGCTTTTGGTACATTTTCAGCAACAGACGGCAATTTTGAAGACAAGAAATTGTATGAGTTATATAATGCACCAGATATGCAGTATTTTTCTGAAAACGACGAACCCAGTTCAATCGCTATTGATTTTTATCCAATAGAAATTCAGTCTAATTATTTGGTTACAAATGCACATGGCGAAAAAATTCCTTGGCAGGATGAGGAAGCCTGCGATCTTTGGGCAAGACAAGTAATGAAAACGTATATGAAAGTATGTAAACGATTAATGCATTTTGATTTTTCAGAGTCATTTGTCAAAACAGACTTTTTTTTGGTAATGGCACGCGATTTCGAACAATGCAATGAAGCTGTTTTTTACAAAGAACTTTCGGCTTACAAAAAAGAAAATGGACTTTAATTAAGAGTATTGGTATTCAGTACAATACAATGAAAAATTTAGCGGTCAGCTTAGAAAACGACACCAACAATGAAATGGATAATAATTTTTTTCGCATTACTTGGGTTAACAGCTTGTAAGAATCAAATTGTCAATAAACGAAATGTTTCAGCCGACAAAGACTCAACGAATTCTATTCAGACCGTTCAATATTCTGAAAAGGAACTTATTACATTACTTGACAGTATTGGGAATTTAAATTCAAATGGCTGGACTGAAAAACTTACATTCAAAGTTGACTCTACTTTAAACAATCAAACAAAGCTAAACAACAAATTAAGTCGGACTGATTTTAAAGCGTTAAAGACAGCAATTAAAAGCGGTGAAATAGATTTGGACGTAGCAAAACGAATTTTCCCTCAACTTGAAATAGGCAGTAACTTAGCTTCAAATTCGGAGGACAACAAATTAACAATTGGCTTTTACTCATTTGACAATAACAAAAAAGACTTTAACGAATTTGCCATTTCAATTGGCTATGACGGTGGATTAGCTTGGAATAATGATGTTTACTTTTTTAAATCTGATAAGGTTATTGCAAAGCATAAAATTTTTCACCGTTACGGGCTTGAACTTAAACACTTCAAGAATGAAATCAATGAAACAGTACTCTATTATAAGGTAAATTATGAAAGCGGAACAGGTATTTGGTGGAATCAATTTAATTTTTACCGCTATGACAAAGATGAGCTATTGCCGACATTGACAGAAATTGAAAACATAAATCTGCAAAATTCTTGGAGCATAAGGACTTATTGGATTGAATCAACAATTTTGGACACGAAACCATTGAAACTCAAATTTGTGTTTAGAAATCAATTTACAGACATATTAGGAAATCAAATTGAATTCATAAACGACTCAACAGAAATAAAATATAAATTCGACACAAATAAGAAAATTTACGACCCCGAGTTTAGTGACGTTAAACTCAACAGGCTGAAACTATTGACTTATTTCCACGCAGACAATGAATTACTATTCGTAAACATTAATTACGACCTTTTCAAAAAAGAATTAAACAGTAATGACCAAGTAAAACGACAAGCTATTTTGAATTATCTGAAGGAATTAAAAAATAAACTTAATAGACAATCGAAAAGAAAGTTGAACCGCTAACAGAAGTTTGCCAAAAAGTGGGTTTTGTGCCTAAGAAGATGGTGTTTCGAATCAAGTTTTGTGCTGGCAGACAGTTTTGTGCATCGAAATCCGTTTCTTTGCCAAGCACCAAAACGGAACTTGACATACTATTTTAGAAACTAACAAAAATCATTATAAATAGTGATGTTAGAGAAAATCAATACCTATAAATTTGGTTTGGAAATGATAGTTTCGATTTCGGAAACTACGCTATTGGGCTATTGCAGTTAAAAAACAATTTATCATATGAAAAAAATTAGATTTTATAAAAAAATAGAACCAGTATATTTTGATTTAAAAGAATTTATATGTTACCTGTTTTTACCCATTGTGATAGCATCATGTATTTCTTATCCAATACTATATTTTTTAGACGTTAAGGCTACAATTATTTTTAATGTCATTCTTGCATTGGTTGCTAATTTTTTTTATAATGGTTTAAAAAATGCTACTCCAAATGGAAATAGTGGAAATAACAGAAATAATAGCTTAGAAGTTTTATCCATTATATTCGAAATAATTTATTATTTCAGTACTTTTTTAATAGTATTTATTGTCTTATTTATTACAGATTTTGGTTTTTACTTATTGGTTATATATCAAAAAACAAACCAATTTAATTCTCTTTATTTCTATTTATGGTTGTTTGTTTTGTTTGGATTACCTGTTTTATATTTTGCTATAAAAATAAGTAACTATTATTACATCAAATGGCGACAAGCAGTAGGGTATGTAACCTTAATTTTAGATGTTAATCATGATCTGGAGTTGATTTGTTGCGTAGATAACATTCAGTTTGTAAATACTTTAAATAGAAAATCTTCTAATTTTAAAATAAATAATTATCTCGACTATTATTCTCCCCAAACAATTGAGGTTATGGACAAAATTCATTATACAAATAAAGCAGTTTTTAGAGAATTAGTACAAATTCCTTTTGATACGGACATGCTTTTAATCACTTGGTTTTCGTTTGTGGAAGATAAATGCTACTCTGCCGAAATTCCATTCCCTTTTAAGAAACTTAAAATAGAACAGGAAAAGTATCCTGAAAGTAAATTGAGAATGTTTAGAGGCAAAGAAACAAAGCCTTTACTTCTTCATATTTATTTAAATGGCGGAATAAAGCTCTTTAATAAAGAGGGGGTGCTGCTGGTAGACTCCGCCAATAACAAAGAAGTCCCGATAAGTAAGGAAGATAAGGAAATAAAACTTTTAAGGTTTAGACATAGGCTCATTTTTTCAGGAAAGACTGAAGACTTGCCAGGAATTTTCAATGAAATAAAAACTTCAGGGAGAATTGAAGCAAGATTGAGTCGAACTAAACAAACTTGAAAATAGTTGGGTATGAAATTAAAACATCATCATATGGATTGCTCAATTGTATCTGAACGTTTAAAAAATTTATTTGATAGTGCAAGGATTGGTAATATTCAGCATTCTAAAACATACATTACCGAAAAAAAAACTTCAGCAGAACTAAGCTGTATATAAAACCAATCAAATTTTATTATAAGTGATGACTATGAATAATTTTAAAACAACTTTTTTTACCAACGAGTATTTTGTTTATTATCAACTGTTGATTGCATGTATTTTGCTGGCAGTGATAATGTTAATCTCCTTTTTTTCAAAAACTATTGTAATTAGCTACGGAGCCTATATGTTTGCTGGTTGCTTGATTATTAATTTCCTGCTTTCTCTTTTTACAAATAATTACCGGCATTTTATACTGCATTGGTTTTTATCATCAATCAGTTTCTTTACTTTTTGGTGTGTACTAATTTATGTTTGTGGTCGTTTCGGCAAACCTTATAATGGAGATAGTGGAATGATACTTTTGCTGCCAGGTTATTTTTTACCACTTCTGATATTTATTTCAATAGTAATAAAACTTGTCAAAATGGTAATACAAAGATTTTAAATAAAATTTAAACAAATGGGAGAAGATTTTAAGGAAATAGTAGGGATGTTAATCATTCTAGTGCTGATTATTTCGGGCGTGCAATGGTTTTTTGTGCGATTTACACATTGGTCGGTTGCGCTGGTGGTTACAGGTTTGATTGCATTTGTTATTTCATTCTTTTATGTGACACTGTCACATGCCACGCCCAATGGAGGCAGTAATGGCCCGAACGGCTCAGAATTTATCACGCCTACGCTTGTGATTTTTGCTTCCTTACTTTGTGGCTTTGCAGTGGTTTGTTACCTGACCCATATCCGATTGCCAAAAATGGTTTTTATACTTCCGTTAATTTTAATTGTGTTTTTTTTTATAGGTCGATATGTGTATCAGTATGTTGATAGCGCTTCTTTTTATTTTACAAATTTCAGTTCATGTGAAATAGAGTTAATAGATAAAACAGGAAGCATACCCAATGTAGATACTATTTTATTTCAAAATTCATCCAATAATTATAGTACTGATATCCAAACTAAATCCAAAGAAAAGCCATACCCGCAGGTCATACGATTTGCTGATAAAATTATTTTTAGAAATTATTCAACCAATGCAAAACAATCATTTAAAAAGGAATTCCCCTTTGACTATAGTTTGTTTAAAGAAGAAAAAGGACCTACTGTTGAGTATTGCTTTTGGATTCGGTCACACAAAACATTGCCCATGAAAATCGTGCTACTTCCCAATGATAAAGTTGATTTGTATATAGACAATCATTTAGTAAAACAATATCAGTTGAATGATGAGAATAAGAAAAAACAAAACTAAGTATGAAGACTAAAACCAAGAAATATTATGCAATGTCAGACAAAATTCCATTGTACCGTTACGATGGCACGGAGCCTGCCACATTGTTCATGCGTAGTCACAGCATGTTGATTACACATACAGGAAACCTTCTTATTGACTATACAAATGACTGTGATAATGGAGAGCCTTTCAAAGGCCCTCTAATTTGTGATTTAGACGATGAAGATGAAACAGGCATATTTCCCACTTTTTTTACCTCACCGGGACTCATTGGAACCAAACAATTTTATAATGATCTTCTTGAAATAGGAATAGACAATATTGAGATGCATCCTGTCATTATTCGAGATTTGAAAAATGAGGTAATCATAGACAATTACCTTTTTTTAAATATTCTGGGGCGAATTGATTGTACCAAAACACTTAATGACTACGAAGTAGGAATTTATGCGAATAAAGTACCTGAACACTTGAACATGTTCTTGATAAAGGAAGACCCAGGCTATATTCTGGTTACAGAACTTGTATACAGACATCTAAAAGCAAAATACGAAGATATTTTTTTTGAAGAAATTCAGCAATTGTAGTAATGATATTTTAATTAAAACGATTAAAAAATGATAGAAACGACCAATCTCTACGTACTAATTTTTATTTTTCTTTTTGTCCTCTTTTTGCTACCGAAAACTGTGAATTCTTAAAGATACAAATACCTATTTCTTAATATGATATTATAATCGAACGAGTCCAAGCTTTTGCGGATTGGATTGACGAAATGTAAAAACAGGATTAATCTAACACGTTTAATTAAAATTAATAAAATTCACAAATAAATCTCAAAAAAATGAAAAAATTAAAACAAATTATTGTTTCGCTTTTAATAATAACCAGCTTGTTTTCCTGTTCTATAGCGGATTACGGCAGAAAAGATTCTGAAAAAGAAAGTATTAACAGAAAATGGATTGCTGAAAATTCAACCGAATTTAAATCAATTGAATTTGATAATAATGGAAATTATATTATTACAAAGAATAAAATTCCTGCAACTTCAAAAGTAGCTGAACAAGAAATTGTTGTGCTTGGTACTTATAAAATTTTAGATACGGATATTTTTTTACTTTCTAATTTTGGAACTATTAAGTTTGATGATAGTGACTCAAACCATATTAAATTTTCAATTAAGTATGAAGGATCTGACACCTACACTTATGATTTAAATGTAACTAAATCTGATGAATTTGTAAGTACACCTAAAACCAATTTATTATGTGATAACACCTGGAAGTTTACCAGAAAAGAGTCTATTAAGGATACTATTAATTTAATAAATTTTTCTAAGGCAGGAACCTGTTTTACGAGTTTTAGTATTGCTTCTCCAAAACTTAATTTAATAGAGTTTGGCACATGGAAATGGCAGGACAAGGAAGAAACTAAAATATTAATTACCCAAATAGAAAATTCTCAGTGGATTACTAATAAGGATGAAGAAGTTGAACTTGAAATAACTAAGTTGAATAATACTGGGCTTGAAATGAGAGAAATTTATAATGGAGGAACTTATAATATTACGTTTGAAACAACACTAGTGTCTAAAAAATAATTTTTTTTAAGTCTATTCCTAAATGAAAAATCACTATAAATAGTGAGTGTTTCTGAAAATCACAAGAGTAGATTTGCATTATAAAAGTTTAACAATTAATAATAATAATAAATTTAACCTATGGGATTAGCAGAAAAACGTACAGCAGAATCAATTAAAACAGAGAAACTTCCAGCTTTTGAAGCAAAACTAAAAGACAAAGCAGGTTATGATATTAAAGTTGATATCAACTGGGATACTTTTACCGCTTATGATCAGTATCCACTTACAAGATTAGATATTGTTTTTGATGATTTAGAATCATTTGTAAAAAAAATATGTTCTGATGATATGGGAAAAGAAGCTTTGCAGGATAAAATGTCAACTATCCAACTAATTAATTCTGATAACAATGATGATGTAAAAATGGAATTGAAAGACAAAACATTAGCATTGACAGTTCAATTAGTACAAGGATCTTTTAGCTCTCAAACTGATTCTCAAATTGCCAACTATGTAGAAGCTTTATTGTAATTATGATTGCATCTTACAAAAAGAATCTGTTCAAAGACTTCTCCAGTTGGTTTACAGAACTCGCTGATTTGGCTGAAAATACAGAAGATAATTCCAGTTTACCCAAACTGGAATTATTGTTATCTACAGGAAACACGCTTTGTGGCAGTATTATTCATTCCAAAAAAAATGCCAACGAGCATTTACTGATGATTCTGGGAATTCCCGATTCCTACTCAAAATCCGAAATTACTTTGGTCTCTAGTAGCCAAGTTGTAACTCTTACACTTGTCGAACCGAGTCATTATTTAAAGTTTTTTGCTGCTCCGGAAAATACCGCCATCGTTGGGTGTTTGGAACTCAAACGAGCTATCAAAAATAGTGAAACCGAATTAGAAAAAATTATCGGAGAGAAAACCCAATTGCTTCTGAATGTTGATGTTTTTCCTGAAAATTCCCGTAGTGATATATTGCGCACCATTGGATATCTTCCTGCTATTTTTGAAACACTTACTGCGGATGAATTGGGTAAAAAATTGGTTCAAAACACCATTAAAAATATTCAAATTACTATTGGAACATCTAATGGCACTACACTAAACGAAGAAACATTGCATCTTCAAATTCTTTCACCTTTATCAATTCTTGAATCTAAGGAAAAAGAAAGAATCAAAATCGCTATTGAAAATCTACTATAACAAAAAACACCTCAGTATCTATTTTTTTGAAAAAGGAAATTATCATTTATAGTGACTTTATAAAAATGCAATGCTTTTAGATTTGCTGAAAAAAAACGGATAGATTGTAAAATAAATATTTAGGCATTATGAAAAATAGATTTTTTATTCCTTTACTGCTACTTGGATTGGGAATTGCAGCCACAAATGCACAAAGCAGCACAACGGCTTCGGGTAAGAATGTTTTGGGTACGGGTGGGAGTGTAAGTTATTCTGTGGGGCAAATGGTGTATACTAACATTATAGACATTAAAGAATCTGCGGTTACTGGAGTACAACAACCTTTTGAAATTCAAGTTGTGTTGGGAAACCAGGAGTTTGATATAAAGTTAGAGGGAAAAATATATCCTAATCCAACTACCGATGTGTTAAACATAGTTGTAGAAAATACCGAAATTATAGGTTTAACGTATCAATTATATGATTTATTCGGAAGATTACTTTTAGAGGGTAAAATTCAAAATGAAAAGACTGAAGTTGAAATGTCAGGATTTAGTCGAGCAAGTTATTTGTTAAACGTAAATCAAAATAATAAAATAATGAAAGCATTTAAAATTATTAAAAATTAGCGTCTAATATTATGAAAAAAATAGTGTCCATTATAGCAATAATAGTACTAATAAGCACAGTTTCTTTTGCCCAAGCGCCAAATAAAATGAGTTACCAAGCCGTAATTCGTAATGCAAATAATTCGCTAATTAGCAATCAAACAATAGGAATGCGGATAAGCATCCTGCGTACCTCGGGCACAGGAACTCCAGTGTATGTAGAAACACAAACTGCAACCACAAATGCAAATGGTTTGGTTAGTGTTGAAATAGGTACAGGAACAGTAGTGTCAGGTACGTTTGCTACTATAAATTGGGGAGCAGGATCTTATTTTATAAAAACAGAAACTGACCCAGCAGGAGGCAGTTCATATACTATTTCTGGATCGAGCCAATTGTTGAGTGTTCCTTATGCTTTGTATGCTAAAAATTCGAGCAGCACAGTGTCTGGTTTTGCCCATTATCTCGGTGAACCTTTTAATGGAGGCATTATTTTTGAAATTTACCGAGGAAGCGATGGTTTGGAACACGGGTTAATAGTTGCCAACACAGAGACAACAGGAGTTTGGCTAAATGGTACTGGTGGTTATTGGTTTGGTGCCGACCGTACAGAAGATGGTGCTTATAATACTTCTTTAATTACAGGAGGAGCAATACCAACCTATATTGCTACTTTGGGAACGGGTTGGTATTTGCCTAGTATTGACGAATTAAGTTTGTTGTATCAACATCGTTATTATGTTCAAAAAACGTTACGATTAGCCAGCAATACGCTATTAGCAATGGATGGTACTTCGACGTACTGGAGTAGTACCGAACTTTTGGATAGCATTGCAGAAGTTTTTTATTTTGGCGGAGGATCTATTGTTTCTACATCAAAATCAAATTCAAACAGAATACGTGCTATAAGAGCTTTTTAGCCTCTTGCAGCATAATGGAGATATGAATTATTTCGAATAATCTTCTTTTCAAAATACAAAATCATCATTTATAGTGATGGATATGATTTTCTCAACTTTTAGTTTTGCTTTTTAAATTAAAAGGAAAAACTAGATGTTGAGAAATACTATATTTTTAATAATGAGAATCCGAATATGCAATCTAATTATTGCACTACTGTTGCTGAATAGTTTTGTTTCTTATGGTCAAGGATGTCCTGAAGTGCCTCATACGATTTTGAACGGCACAAACGGTTTTTCTATAGAAGGAAAAACCGCAAATGACCATCTAGGATCGACAACCAAAAGTGCTGGAGATATTAATGGAGATGGTATTGCCGATATTATGATTGGTGCTCCTGGAGTTGATGCTGGAGGACTTACAGATGTAGGTACAATTTATGTCATTTTTGGTAAGACAGGCCTTTCTACAACCACCTTTGATGTTAGTACTCTTGACGGCACAAATGGTTTTGTGATAAAAGGAGTAACTGCTGGCGAAAAACTAGGTGCAATGATAAGTACAGCTGGCGATTTTAACCACGATGGCGTTGATGATATAATTGTAGGTGATAATTATAATCCTTCTGGTCAAGGTACTGCTTTTGTGTTTTTCGGTTCCAAAACGACTTTTTTACCTTCATACAACAGAACAGATATTAACCCAGCCAATGGAGCTATTATTACTGTGGATCAAAACGCTTATACTTTGGTTTCGGGTGTTAGTGATGCAGGCGATTTCAATAAGGATGGGGTTAGTGACGTGGTTCTAATTACGATTGCAAACTCCAAAATAAATTATATTGTGCTTTTTGGAAAAACAGGGATATCAAATACGGCTACTTCGAGTATCAACGGAACAAATGGCTATCAAATAGAATGTTTTTCAAAATCAGGTAGTGGTTATTTATCAATAGTACGAAATGCAGGGGACATCAATAACGACAGTATAGATGATTTAATTCTGGGCTTTCCAAGTTATACTGAAGGAACAGAAACTAATGTAGGTAGAGTTGTTGTTGTATTTGGTAAAAGTTCAGGTTTTTCGACTACATTAAAATTAGATTCACTAACACCAACAGAGGGATTTATAGTAACCAATTCTGGACAATATACCGGAATGGGAACATCTGTAGCAGGAGCAGGAGATTTTAATAATGACGGAATAAATGATATAATTTTTGGGGCACCAGGCAAAACAGTAAACGGTTTTATCAATTCTGGCGAAGTCTATATTCTTTTTGGGAAAAACACATTTCCGCTTACGTTTTCTGCTTCTAGCATCACACCAAGCACGGGAGTTATTGTTCAGGGCAAAGACTATTTCGCATTTGGAAAAGTGGTTAATGGTTTAAAAGATATAAATAAAGATGGTATTTCAGACATTATTTTCGCTGCTACAAATGGAGGGATTTCAAAACTGGGTGCTGTTTATGTCGTTTTTGGAGGCACAACCGCAGTAGGAACTCTCGCGGAAGATAGGATTCATGATGCAGTAGGTTATCAGGTTTATAATGATGAAGATGTTAGCTCATCTTATCGTTTTGGGCAAGATGTGGCAGGAATTGGTGATTTTAATAATGATGGTACCAATGATTTTATTATTGGGTCTATTGCTACCCAGGATTATTATAATAGAAAAGGAAATGCTTATATTTTTTATGGCGAAAAACTAGATCGCTTTGATACGCAAAAACCAACGATAACATGCCCAACCAATCAAGAGTTGTATCCTAACGCTACGCTGCCTAATTATGTTTCTTATTTGCAATCTGTAAGTGATAATTGTACCCAAAGTGCAGATTTGATTTTCACTCAAACACCTCCTAGAGGCACCTTGTTTACGGCAGATACAAATGTTGCAATCACCGTTACCGATAAATCTGGAAATACAGAATCCTGTACTTTTTTGGTAAAAAAAAGAACCCAAACAACCACAATAGATTGTAAAACAGATAGAATTCAAACGAGCAATCTTGACGGCACAATTGGATTTACAATTTATGGGGAAAAACACAGTGCCAAAACGGGATATAGTGTAAATACTGTTGGAGACATCAACGCAGACGGTATTGCTGATTTTATTGTTGGTGCAACTGGAGAAGATTTTTATTTTCAAGGACCAAACAGAACAGAATATCCACAGGTTAGAGGTAGCGCTTTTGTCGTTTTCGGCAAAGCATCCGGTTTTCCGCCCAATATCGATTTAGGACTTTTAGATGGAACCAATGGTTTTGCTATTCGAAATACCAATCCTGCTGTTATTTACGTCAGAACCGGTTATGACGTAGGAAGCGCAGGAGATATAAACGGTGACGGAATTGGAGATTTGATGCTTAGCAACCCTGGTGTATGGGATTCTAATGGAAATTTAGGTTATGTATATATTATTTATGGAAAAAGCACCGCATTTTCTCCAGAATTCTTTGTTTCAACGTTAGATGGCACAAATGGTTTTACCATAAGCGGTGTAAAAACCAAAAATGAATATTTTGGTTACAGTATTGATGCTATTGGTGATTTTAATAAAGACGGAATTGGTGATATTGCAATTGTATCTGATGGGGATGCTACAACACATAACGGTAAGTGTACTATTATTTATGGCTCTCCTACTTTTCCTTCTGCATTAAATACAGATCATATTAACGGTAGCAATGGTTTTATTATTGAAGGTAACGCCAACCCAAATAGGATAGGACCATCTGTAACAGGATTAGGGGATATTAATGGCGATGGCATTCCGGATATTGCCATTGGAGGAAAGAACAGTCGAGAATATGTAGTATATGGAAGTGCAAATCCATTTCCTGCTATTTTCAATATCTCAAGTATTAATGGCACCAATGGCTTTAGAGTAGAAGATTCTGCAAATCCATTATCGGGTTATAGTGCCGTTTCAAAAGTGGGTGATATTAACGGAGATGGCTACAAAGATATCGCTTTCTCTAAAGGCAATATTGTTTTTGGAGGTACTTCTATTCCTGTTAGTTTAGATTTGAATACTCTGAATGGCACAAACGGATTCCGAATTACTAACACAAATACGATCTATTCTTTTGGTCCTGCTGGAGATTTTAATAAAGATGGCTTTGATGATTTTATTTTTACAACCGATCAAATTGCTACTGTTTTGTATGGCAAAAGTACTTGGTCTGCCAACAGCGATTATTACACTTATAAACCTAACGATGCGCTAAAAATTGAATTGCGTTATACTGTAAACTATGCGGGAAATTTTGCAGGAGATGTAAATAAAGATGGCATAGATGATATTATTATAGGAAGCACTAAAGATTATTATTCTGGATACAATATAAATAACGATCCTGGTTTTGCTTATGTAGTTTTTGGAAAACAAATTGCTCCAGACATCGAAAAACCAGTCATCACAAATTGCCCAAATAATAAGGTTTTGACTGTTGGCTCAGCAATACCAAATTATAAAACAGCCATTACCGTTACCGATAATTGTGACAACAGTCCAGTTGTTACTCAAAATCCAGTTGCAGGAACAATTTATACAGGAGGAGCACAAACCATAACGCTTACGGCTACAGATGCCAAATCTAATTTTGCTACTTGCAGTTTTACGATTTCATCAGTTGGAGATACACAAGCACCAACGATAACTTGTCCTTCCAATCAGTTATTAGCTTGCGGAAGTGCAACAATTCCAAATTATATAAGTTTAGTAACGGTTTCTGACTATACAGACCCTTCGCCAACTGTAACACAAAGCCCAGTAGCTGGAAGCCCTTTTGTGGATGGAATGACAATTACAATGACCGCCAAAGATGTTTCGAATAACACCCAAACTTGTAGTTTTTTGGTTAACGCTTCCGCAGATGTGACTAAGCCAGTCATTACTTGCATTGGCAACCAAACATTATCTTGCGGCGCTACAATTCCAAATTACATTCCATTAATCACCGCCACTGATAATTGCGATGCTTCGCCAATAATCACGCAGAATCCAATCGCTGGAAGCCCTTTTGTGGATGGAATGACAATTACAATGACCGCCAAAGATGTTTCGAATAACACCCAAACTTGTAGTTTTTTGGTTAACGCTTCCGCAGATGTGACTAAGCCAGTCATCACTTGCATTGGCAACCAAACTTTAGCTTGCGGTACAACAATTCCAAATTACATTCCATTAATCACCGCCACTGATAATTGCGATGCTTCGCCAATAATCACGCAGAATCCAATTGCTGGAAGTCCTTTTGTGGCTGGAATGACAATTACAATGACCGCCAAAGATGTTTCGAATAACACCCAAACTTGTAGTTTTATTGTTAACGCTTCCGCAGATGTGACTAAGCCAGTCATCACTTGCATTGGCAACCAAACTTTAGCTTGCGGCGCTACAATTCCAAATTACATTCCATTAATTACAGCAACTGATAATTGCGATGCTTCGCCAATAATCACGCAGAATCCAATCGCTGGAAGTCCTTTTGTGTCTGGAATGACAATTACAATGACCGCCAAAGATGTTTCGAATAATTCAGAAGTGTGTAGTTTTTTAGTCAACGCTTCCGCAGATGTGACTAAGCCAGTCATCACTTGCATTGGCAACCAAACATTATCTTGCGGCGCTACAATTCCAAATTATATTCCATTAATTACAGCAACTGATAATTGCGATGCTTCGCCAATAATCACGCAGAATCCAATCGCTGGAAGCCCTTTTGTGGATGGAATGACAATTACAATGACCGCCAAAGACGCTTCAAATAATAGTTCTAATTGTAGTTTTATTGTTAATGCTTCCGCAGATATTATAAAGCCTAACATTATTTGCTCGGGAAACAAAAGCCTCATTTCAGGAGCAGTGTTGCCAAGTTATATTTCTACCGTTACGGTTAGCGATAATTGTGATGCTTCGCCAATAATCACGCAGAATCCAATTGCCGGTAGTCCTTTTACAAATGGAATGACGGTCGTGATTTCGGCCAAAGATGCTTCGGGAAATATAGGCTCTTGCTCTTTGGTCGTAAATGAAATAGCAGATACGGAACCTCCAAAAATAGCATGTTTGTCTGACCAATACATAGCTTGCTCGACAACAAAAATTCCTGATTATACAACGTTAGTAACGGTTAAAGACAATCAAGACGCCAATCCTATTGTTACACAAAGTCCACTGGCAGGAAGTCCTTTTACAGTTGGGATGACAGTTACGATAACGGCAACAGATGCCAGTAAAAATAATTCAAAGTGCAGTTTCAAATTATTCGAAAATTCAGTTTCAGTAAATGCGGGCAGCGATGTTTATATTCAAGAAGGAGAACAAGTTCCTCTCCAAGCAGCTGCAACTACCGAAGGAAGTTTTAATTGGAATTCAATGACAGGATTGAATAATTCATCAATCAGTAATCCTATTGCCAGTCCATTAGAAACGACTACATATACCGTTATTTTCAAAAATATTGAGGGCTGTATGGCTGAAGATGCTATTACCATTTATGTAGAACAGCAACAAAAAGACGACACAAAATATGGTTTTTCACCAGATAACGACGGTATAAATGATTTTTGGTACATTGATACAATCGACCAGTTTCCAAAAAATGAAGTCTCCATTTACAATCGATGGGGAGACTTAGTATTCCAAATAAAAGGATATAACAATACCTCCAACGTTTTTACCGGTGTTGCTAACAGGAAAAGAAACCTTGGAGCCGATTTGCTTCCAGAAGGAACTTACTTTTTTGAAATAAAAACCGAAGTAGCATCTCATTTAAAAAAGCACAGGGGTTACCTTGTTTTAAAACGATAATTAATGAATCCAAATTATTTTAAGCTAACTATTCTGATTGCATTTGGAATAGTTTCCAATAGCATTCAAGGACAGCAAACGCCAATTTTTGCAAATTATAATTACAATACAGTCGTCATTAATCCTGCTCATGCGGGCTATTATGAAGATATTGACATTACATTAATAAGTACTGGTAATTTTTATTCCATTGAGGGTGGCGCAAGAGATACGCAATTAACAGTGAACGCTCCTTTAAGATCCAAACATGTGGGGCTAGCTGCTGGAGTGTCTAGAGATCAAATAGGAGTTTCGAGTGTCACCAATTTTTTTGGTGCTTACTCCTATAAAATTTTTTTTGATTCCGAATATGCTCAAGGCAAATGGTGGGCTTATGATCCTAATATTATTTCTTTTGGAATTACCGCCGGAGCCTCCATATATGATGAAAATTTACTGGAATTAGGAATTGAAAATGACCCTAATTTTCAAGAAAACATTCATACGTTAATACCCAATATAGGCATTGGTTTTTTGTATAATAAAGACCATATTTATTTAGGTCTCTCTGCTCCCAATCTATTTGGTTCTTCTTTATCTAATGAGACGAATCTAAATATAAAAAACAATTATTATGGGTATCTGGGCTATCGTTTTTTTACCAATCAATTTGAAGAAGTAATGGTTAATCCAAGTGCTTTGATCAAATACGTCTCTGGGGCTCCGCTTCAAGCCGATTTTAATTTAATGGTTAATTATAAAAACATAGTCGAAGTCGGAGCAGGTTACAGAAGCAGTTCAGCCGTGAATTTCCTTGCTGGTTTTTATTTATCCGATCACTGGAGAATTATGTATTCGTACAACTATTCATTGGAAAGTGCTACTATTAATAACACACATAGTCTTGTTTTAAACTATCGTCTTGGAAAAGGATTTGAAAGGTAGTTTGGTTCAATCCAGCAACCCGTATTCTATAGCATACTTTACTAATCCTGCCGTGTTTTTTACATTGAGTTTTGAAATTAAATTTCGACGGTGGGTATTAACTGTATTAAGGCTAATAAATGTTTTTTCTGCAATCTCATTACCCGTAAACTCTTGAGCAATAAGAATAAGGATTTCTTTTTCTCTGTTGCTCAATTCGGTTATTTGGAGGGTTTCACTTTTTATTTTAGAATTGTTATCGTCATTTTTTTCTGTGACTTCCTTACAAAAATAAGTGGCTCCGTTTTGAATGGTTTCAATAGCGTGGAGGAGTTCTTGTTTTTCGGCATTTTTTAGCAAATAACCATCTACTCCCATACGTATGAGTTTGGCAATCATTTGTATGTTGCTGTGTGTGCTTACAATCAATATTTTGATGGAAGGGAATTTTTGTTTGATGATTTTGGTTACTTCAATTCCGTCCATTTCGGGCATGCTGATATCCAGTAAGATGATGTCAGGAATGCTGTTTTTTATTATTTTGAATGCTTCTTTTCCGTTAGTCGCTTTTCCCAAAATGCAAATACGTTCTTCATTTTCCAATAAAGAAACAATGCCTTCTAGAAACATCGTATGGTCGTCGGCGATAATAATTTTGATTTTTTCCATGCTTTATGTGTTGGTCTTAAAATGGGAGTTATTTAACGGAATATCAATGTTTATAATAGTTCCCCGTTTTAGCATCGAGTCAATTTCCATGGAACTAGAAATAGTACTCAATCGGCTATGGATGTTTTTGAAACCAATTCCGCCCTCTTTTTTTTGCGAATCAAATCCAATTCCGTTATCTTCAAATAAAATATTGAGGTTATCTTCTATATAATTCAGTTGCAAATCAATGGTGGTTGCCTTGGCATGTTTGAGCGTATTGGTTACTAATTCCTGAATGATTTTGTAAATTTCCATTTGCAGATTATCGGCTATCAAATCAATCTTCGGTTTTGGATAAGCGGAGAAGGAAGTTTTTAAGTTGTTGATTCCCGCTAGATTTTTTAGATATTCTTCCAACAGGTTAGAAAAATTATTTTGATTGAATTTTTCCGGAATCAAATTATGAGACAAATCCCGAACTTGCTGATAGGTTTCGTCCAATTGTTTTTGAATGCTTTGTACAGCATTAGGTTTGCTGTCAATCGAGTTGAGCTGTAGTTTTATGGCAGCAAGATTTCCACCGATGCTGTCGTGCAGCTCCTTGGCAATTTTAGTTCGAGCATTGTCCTGTCCTTTTACGGCTGCTTTTATTAACTTTAATTCTTGATCTTTTACTAGTGAAATTATTTTTTGTTCACTAATAACTTTTTCATTTTGATTGAGTAAACGCTGGTTTTTCAGCCTTTGATAATACAAAAAGAGCAAGCCAATGATTGGGATTAAAACAGCTAAAAAAGAATAGAGTGTTATTTTTTTTGTTGCTTTTTGCCAATTGATTTCTGCCATTTTCAGGAGCTGATCTTTTTTGAGTGATATAATTTCGCTGGCTTTTTTTTGCGAAATGTTATTTAAGTTTAAGATTTTATTTTCGTTTCTTTTTTGGTTAACTTCTTTTTGAAGATTTAAGGACGACAGTGCTTCTTCTTTGTTTTCAAGTTCTAAAGCTTTGGCTTTGTTTTCGATTTGTAATATACTTATCTCTTTTTCTTTTTGCCAAGTTTTAAACTTTACTTCCAATTCGCTAATCTCTTTATCTTTTTGAAGATGCGAGATTGAATCCTTTATTTTAGTTGATTCATTCGTAAAATAATAGGCATTTTCATAATTATTTTGAGCAATAGCGATGTCTTTTAGATAGTTATAAATCTGATTTTGTTCATTTAAATACCCCAATTTCACGGCATCATTTAAACCATTCAAAAAAATGATTCTGGACTCTTCAGGTTTGCTTTGATCTAAAAGTATTTTGCCTAAATTCAACCGAGCAATTAATGCTATTTGAGGCAATTCGTTTTTGTCGGCAATTTTGATGGTTTCATTAAATAAAGGAATAGCTTCGCTTATTTTGTTTTGCAACTGATAATTGGTTGCTAAACTGATGCATACAACTGCTTTTCCTTGGTAATTATTGATTTTGTCACTTAGTATTTTTGCTTTATGTAAATAGGAATTAGATTTGTCATACTCCTTCCATTCGCTATAAATATCGCTAATATTGATGTAGCTTCCCAGAATTATTTCTTCATCTTGCTTATAATCCAAGCATTGTTTAAAAAGTTTTAAGGCATTTGTGTAATCGCCAAAATCGCTATAAATTAGTGCTAAGCCATGTAGGTTTGTGTAGTATAAATCAGTTTCTTTGTATTTTTGGGATGCTTCGATTCCTTTAATATGCCATTTTTTACTTTCATCTAGAAGCCCTTTTTTTCTATTGTTGATTGCTAATAAATTATAACCCAAAGCATACAGCCGATGTCGAAGAGAATCATTAGCAATAGTATTAAATTTTAGGGCTTGATTGGTGTAAAAAAGAGAGGAATCAATACTAGATTTTTTGTTGAAATATTGGGCTAAAATAATGTTGGCATTAGTTAAAGTAGCTGTTGTTTTAGATTTTTTTAAAAGGCGGTGTGCGGTTTTGTATGCTTTTTTGTCCTCATTTTTGTTTAATAGATTAACTGCTTCGTCAATGGTTCGTTTTTCTTGAAGTTCAAGGGTATTTGTCTTTAATGTATTATTGGGACTTTTATCTTTTTCTTGTGCTATTAAAGCGCAGGAAAAAGATAAAAAACTAATAAAAATGATTTTTTTTAACAGATGACACATAATAAGTAAAATATACTAATCTTTTAGTATTTTGAAGTTTTAAAAAATAACATTGATTTCAAATATAATATTTTTTTCCAACTATTCAGACTGCACTATAGTAATCGTTTTAAAAGCCCCCAACATGTCCTCTCAGATAGGTTACAGAACAACATATTTAAGAAAAAGATTTGAGTTTAGTGCAAATAAGTACATAAACCTGAAAGATGATCTTAAAAAAATGAAAATGCTAGAACAATAAATAATCTTCTGAACTAAGGATTGATGCCATGAAAGAATCAACAAATCAGCTATAAAGACCTTATTACAATATGTAAGCAAGTCCCTAATTTTGATAAAATTTTCAGAGTACTTATTGGAAATAAGTAACAATCAATATATTAATGTCGTATTTTAAAATGAACCAATATGAAGTAATAGATTGATTTTAAACCACTATTGACAATATTGTTTCTTTTGACTTTATGACTTTTAAACTTTCGACTTACTTAGATATGTGTAGCCTCAAAAAAGATTATTGTAAAACAGCTTGCCGCAATTGGATTTTAGTCAAAAAAAGGTGGCTTTATACTTGTAAGTTCGGTCTTTAGTTTTTACATTTGATTAAACGAAGGCTCCCTAACTAACACCAAACCACAAGTTGTGCGTCATTTTGACCGAACAGAATAGAAAAAAGAAACCAAACCAAAATAGTTTTATAAATTGTAGAATAAGAATTAAAGAATGAAAGAATGAAATATACATTAGAAGGACAAGAAACGGAAAGGTTAAAATTTAGGCTATTAAATATTGAAGATTTTGATGATTGTATTGAATTGTTCAAAGACAATGAAGTTTGTAGATTTTTAGGAGTTGACAAAATTGAGACACCAAATGAAAGATGTAGACTTTGGTTTGAAATGACATTTGATAGATATAAAAATGATTTAGGCGGACAAAATATACTGATAGAAAAAAATACAAATAAAATTATTGGACAAAGTGGACTTTTATTAAGAGAAATTGAAGGGAAACAAGAAATTGAAATTACATATTCTATTTTACCAAATTTCAGAGGAAAAGGATTTGCAACTGAATCAACTGAAAAATGTAAAAATTTTGCATTTGAGAGTAACTTTTCAGAAAGTTTAATATCAATAATTCATACTGAAAATATAAGTTCTGAAAAAGTTGCAAAAAAGAACGGAATGAAAAAATATAAAAAAACCGAATTCAAAGGGATGTCGGTAAATATTTATAGAATAGATTTAATTGAATGGAAAAATAAATAAACGAACCACAACAGCTAGTTTATACTATAGTGTGTAGGATTTTTTTTGCTAATATTTCTTCTTTTAAATGTCGTTTTTTTTGGCTTTTCAGTATATTAGCAATGGCCGGTGACTAAAAGCCATACAGATTAAAACCAGTGAGACGTTGTCTTCTGTTTTTGACAGTACTTTGTCCTATAAATAGGTTGACTAAAAATTAAACAAGATGCGAATTTAACGACAATGTATTCCCTAAAATCTTCAATAACTGTGACATCAATTTCCCGCATCAATATATCCTCATTGTTAAGAAACATTTCAAAGTGGATAATTGCAGACCTCCAGATTTCACTGTTAATGCCAATTTTACTTTCTGCTGTTTTTTTTAAGTACTGTAGAAATGATTTTCTCCGATTTCAATCAGACGAAGGCGCTCTTGTTCAAATGGGGTATAGATTTGCTGCTTATTGAGTTCATTTACCTTATTTGCACAGATAATTTCAGCCTTGCACAGATTCTCTAAATTCATTTTTTTATCAATACTATTTTTAGGTTTTGAAACCAGATACAAGCCTAAATATTCTCTTCGTGAGAATTCACGAGTTTTAGGGTTATAGACTGCAGGGAAAAAATCAAGATATAATGTAATCTTACCACTTGGCAGCTTTCTTTTTCTTAGCGTAACATTTATATTTTTCATCTTCCAGCATTAAAAATTATATCAATATCCTGTTTGGCTACACAGGTGAACTTTCCAACGGAATATTTTACTATACCCTGCCGTTGAATCAATAGATAGAGTGCTCCTGAAGAAATATTGTACTTCTGCTGAATTTGCGTGATAGTATAGCAATTATCAAACCCAGGAAATTGCTGTCCAGTCCTCAAAGTAACATCCTGAATGGGAATAGCAAAGAAAGCTTCAAGGTCGCATCTGCGGAGAACAGTCCGTTTGCCAAACTTTGCAATGTCCAGATATCCATTGTTAACTAACCTGTAAATAGTACTCCTGCTGATCCCGAAAAGAAGGCTTGCCTGAGTAATTTTTAGAAACTCAAGCGACTTTGTTTTTTCCAAATCTATGTTTAAAAGCTGAACGGTTTCGTTATTGCTTTTTTCCACTTTTCCTTTACGTACCAATGCTTTATAACCACGACTGTTGCAAATGGGTGAACAATATCGTGTCCGAGTTGTTCTGGCTGTGAACTGTTTTTTGCAGTGTTCACAAATTCTGATGACCTCATTTTAGAACTCATAATGTGACTAATTTTGTGTCCCATTGTGTCTATGTGTCTCTCTATGTGTCATAATCTCACCAAAAAAAATCCACATCGGGATTTTTTTTTCCGTGGTACAATAATGGTACAAAAAGGAACAAACTATCTGCAAATAAAGCTAAATAAACAGAAAGAAGAATCCCAGTTAAAATGCCGTTTTATGACATTTTAACTGGGGTTCTTTGTTTTATTTTGTGATGTTTTGTGAAATCTATTTTCCAATGCAAAAATTAGCAAAAATATTCCCCAGCAGCTCATCATTTGTAACCTGACCTGTAATCATCCCAAATTGATACAGCGCTTCCTTAATATCAAGTGCCATCAAGTCGCTTGAAAGATTAGTTTCCAAGCCAAATTTCACTTTCTGAATTTCATCTAAGGCTTTTAATAAAGAATCGTAATGACGCGTGTTGGTAACAATGGTTTCGTTATTGCGCAAAGCTCCGGTATTGACAAAAGAAAGCAATTCATTCTTTAGATTATCCACGCCAATTTTTTCTTTAGCAGAAATATAAATGGTTTTTGGTTGTTGGCTGTCAGTTGTCAGTTGTTGGTTAATATTTGATTGTTCTTGCTGCGAAATTTTATCCGATTTATTTATTATAATTAGAATTGCTTTTTGCGGAAACTTATTTTTTATTTTTTCAATTTCAATTTTTAACGAGTTCAATTTACTATCAACCAGCAACTGATAACCATCAACTAAAAATAAAACGACCTGCGCTTGTTCTATTTTTTCAAAGGTCTTTTTGATTCCGATGCTTTCTACAACATCCGCCGTTTCGCGAATTCCCGCTGTATCAATGAATCGAAAGCCAATACCGCCAATAACTAATTCATCTTCAATCGTATCGCGCGTTGTACCTGCAATTTCCGAAACAATAGCGCGTTCTTCGTTTAACAAAGCATTTAACAAAGTCGATTTCCCAACATTCGGTTCACCAACAATGGCAACGGGAATTCCATTTTTAATAACATTCCCGACGGCAAACGAATCAATTAAACGTTTTAGGACAAATTCAATTCGGTTCAATAATTCATGAAATTGTGTTCTGTCGGCAAACTCTACATCCTCTTCTGCAAAGTCTAATTCTAATTCGATTAGCGAAGCAAAATTCAATAATTCCTCGCGCAGTTTGGCAATTTCGTTAGAAAAACCGCCACGCATCTGCTGCATCGCAATTTGGTGAGAAGCTTCATTGTCAGACGAAATCAAATCAGCTACAGCTTCAGCTTGCGAAAGGTCGAGTTTACCGTTCAAAAATGCTCTTAAGGTAAATTCACCCGCATCGGCCATTCGGCAGCCTTTTCGAAGCAATAATTGAATAATTTGCTGTTGAATATAAGTTGAGCCATGACAGGAAATTTCGACAGTATTTTCGCCTGTATAGGAATTTGGGTTTTTGAAAATGGAAACCAAAACCTGGTCTAATGTTTTTTCTCCATCTGCAATATGGCCTAAATGCAGCGTATGTGTTTTTTGTGTGGTTAAATCCTTGTTTTTTACAGACTTAAAAACTGAATTTGCAATAGTAATGGCGTCTTCTCCGGAAACCCGAATTATTGCAATAGCTCCTGCTCCCGAAGCAGTGGCCAAAGCAACTATAGAATCGTTTTTAATCATAACTTAAAATTTATGCAAAAGTAAACAATTTTTCTGGCTGACGGCTGTTTGCTGTTCAGTTCGCAATTCATCATTCACAGCGGATCTGCTAAAAAGCTGTAAATGACAATTATCATGCTTTTTTTTCTATTAAGTTTTGTAACTTTATATTTATTATTAATTACTGCTTAAATAGATGATTATGAAAAAAATACTGTTTCCAACTGATTTTTCAGACGTTTCAAAAAACGCTTTTATTTATGCATTAAAACTAGCCGATGCGGTAAATGGCGAGATTATAACTCTCCATGTTTACGAACCAGATTCACCCGCATATTTAGATGTTTCTATTTATTTACAGGAAATTTATGAGTATGAAGAATTGGGCGAATTCGAAAATTACAAAGATGCAGTACCTCTGTTGCGAAACATAGCCCAAGCCAATGATTTAGGGCATATTCCAATTAGTAACGTTCTTATGCAGGGCAATTTGGTTGCCGAAGTTCTCCAGATTTCCAAAAAAGAGAAGATTGATTTTATTGTTATGGGGACTAAAGGAGCAACCCATTTAAGACAAATATTTTTGGGAACTACACTGACAAAAATAATGGATGAATCCAAAATCACCGTTTTGGGTATTCCCGAAAATTGTGAATACAAGACTATCAACAGGATATTGTTTACAACAAAGTACCATTTTGAGGATATTGAAGCCTTGGAAAAAACACAAAATTTAGCTAAAGTATTAAACGCTCACATCGACTGCTTGAATATAAAACCGCCTCATAAGGTGCATAATGATGATTTTGCAGCCGATTTTAAAAATGTTTTCAATGATTCCAATATTGCTTTTCATTCCGTTTTAAGCGATGATACCGAAGGAGCAATTTTAGATTTCATACAGCAAAAAAACATAAATATGATTGCTGTTCATATAAAGCACAAGGGTTTTTTTGAAAAAATGTTTCAGGTGAGCCTTTCCAAAAAACTGGCTGTTAATATCAATATACCATTTTTATCCATTAAGTAGTTATATGATGGATGGTCTTTACAATTTGGGTGCGCCCCGTTAAAAAAAGAGGCTTATTTAGAGTACCGTTTATACAGCTGCTTTCCTCAACGCGGTCGGGCTATTCGGGCTACTTTGGAAGCCAGTTTCAAATGGAATTTACTGAATTCCTATGATAATAAATTAAAAAGTGAAGTAATCCTTCACGTGTTCGCTGAATAACAAAATTAGTTCTATGCAAAACTAATTAATGAAGTAAGAAAATATGTGGCAGAACAATTTCGTATTAATTAAACTTTTAATTCATATACAATGAAAAAGATTTTATTTCCAACCGATTTTTCTGAAGTCGCCAATAATGCTTTTATTCACGCTTTAGAATTTGCAAAGATTGTCAATGGAGAACTGCTGTTATTGCATACTTTCGAATTGCCCATTATTGACAATCAATTTATTCCAGATAACTATTATAACATTTTAGATTCTTTGCAGGTAGCACAGTACGATATGTTTAAAGGTGAAATTCCAAAGCTTCGTGAATTGGCTCAAAAACAGCATTTGGAGAACATTAAACTCAATCATAAAATCATGGAAGGCGATTTAATTTACAGTATTAAAAGAGCCATAGAAAAAGAAAATATTGATTTTGTTATCATGGGAACTTCAGGAGCCACAGGATGGGAATCCTTTTTTATAGGCTCTAATACGGGGTCGGTAGTAACAGCGGTAAACGTCCCGGTACTTAGCGTTCCTGTTGAATCCGAATTCACTAAAATCAAAACAATTGGTTTTACAACACGTTTTAGAGACAAAGACAAATCGGCTTTGAGACAAGTTCTTAAAATTGCCAAAAAAGCCCATGCAAAAGTTAAGTGTCTGTATGTAAAAACGAGTAAATCAGATGTTACCGAGGAAACAATAAATCAATGGAAAAATGAGTTCGGGAACGAAGCCGTTGACTTTATAATTACGAATAGTGATTTGGTTAAAGAAACTATTTTGGATTTTGTATCCCATAAAAACATCGATATTTTGGCAATGATAACCCACAAAAGAAATTTCTTCTCTGAGCTGTTTAATCCAAGCCTCACTCAAAAAATGTCCAATATTTCAATTGTTCCAGTATTGGCGATGCATGAGGATGAGGAATAGATTGCAGAAAGCAAAAAAAGATTTAAGATTTTTCAATTGTCATTGTAATTGATATTGCCATTGATATTGAAATTCTGATTTCCTACATTTGTATATCATTAAATCAAAAGATGGAAATATATAAAAGCAATAGTCAAAGCTATTCTCAGGAGTTAAAAACAATCAATAACAAATACAATACTATTAGCGTTCTAAGGTTTATTAGTATTTTAATTTTTTTAGGGAGCATATTTTATTACATAAAAACCAGCGAATCAGTGTTTGTCATAATGGCAATTGTATTGTTTGCTGGTTTTGTTATTTTGATAAGAATTCATTCTAAATTATCATTTCAGAAAAAAATAAAAACTGCTCTGGTCGAAATCAATGAAAATGAAATCACCTATTTGGAACGAAAATTAATCCCTTTTGAAAACGGTGCCGAATTCAATGATTCTCATCATCCGTATGCTTATGATTTGGATATTTTTGGAGAACATTCATTATTTCAAAATCTGAACAGAACAGCCACTTTTATTGGAAAAAAAACTTTGGCAAAGCAATTATTGACTCTTTTGCCAAATGATGAAATACTCAAAAATCATCAAGCAGTACAGGAATTAAAAGAAAAGTTAAATTGGCGTCAGGAGTTTTTGGCTGTCGCTAAAGTTGGACACGACAGTGAAATGTTTTATAAAACCTTGTTGAAGTGGAGAGTATATAATAGTAAACCGTTATCTAAAGGAGCTGTGGTAATTTCGTATTTATTTCCAGCGTTTTTTGCAAGTTGCCTTATAGCTTATTTGGTGACTTCAAACATGGTTTTCTTGTCGTATTCATCTTTTTTGTTTGTAATTAATTTAGGTGTTTTGGGGAATTTTACAAAGCGAATTCAAATGGAAATTGCACAATCCGAAAATATTAATACAATAATTAGTCAATACAGCTTATTAGTTCAAAAAATTGAAAATGAAAATTTTAAGTCGGAGAAACTGAAAGATTTGCAGCAAAAATTAAACTTTAAAAACCAAAAGGCCAGCGCGCATCTTCAAAAATTAGCTGAGTTGTTTTCTAATATGGAAACTATTGGGAATTTTGTTACTGCTTTATTATTTAACGGAACATTTCTTTTTAATCTTCACGTTTTAAAATCGATGATTGCTTGGAAAAAAGAACATTCTGAGGTTTTGGAAGAATGGCTAGAAGTTATAGGTGAGTTTGAAATGCTCAATAGTTTAGCAAATTTTGGTTATAATAACCCAGATTTTGTGTGTCCTGAATTGAATTCTAATTATGAATTTTCTTTTTCTAATCTAAGCCATCCTTTATTAAATCCAGTGACTAGAGTAGGAAACGAGGTGCAGTTTCAGCCGCAATCTTTTATGATTTTGACAGGTTCAAATATGTCCGGGAAAAGTACTTTTTTGCGTAGTTTAGGAATTAGTATGGTGCTTTCCGGAATAGGTTCGCCTGTTTGTGCTAGCAGTGCGAATGTGCATCCTTTACCTGTTTTAGTCTCTATGCGTCTTTCTGATTCGTTATCCGACAGTGAATCGTATTTTTTTGCCGAAATTAAGCGTTTGAAACAAATCATGGACGAATTGGAAGCGAATCCTGCATTTGTTCTTTTGGATGAAATCCTGAGAGGTACCAATTCCGATGATAAACGAAACGGAACTATTGAAGTGGTCAAAAAAGTAATTGCCAAAAAAGCCATCGGAGCTATTGCTACACACGATATAGAGGTTTGTTTGACCACCAATGAGTTTCCAGATATTCTCACCAACAAATGCTTCGAAGTCGAAATAAGCAACAATGAACTGCATTTTGACTATCGACTTCGCGATGGTATTTGTAAAAACAAAAGTGCTACTTTCCTGATGAAAAAGATGGGGGTTATTTAAAAAAATAATTTATTTTGAATTTTTATCATCGGTAGAAATCACTCTTTAAAAACTGTATTTAAAATATTAAAATTCAGTATTTTAAATAGAAAACAAATTGGTGTTTTGTTCTTTTATTAGCATTTGTATTGTCAAAAATCAGATTTCCTGCCACAATTTTAATATCTAATTTGAGTTTATTAGAAATAGTAAGTGTTGTAATTTATATCCCAACACCTCTTAGATACGTTTAACCAATATTGATTTGAAGTTTTTTTAGCAATTATTATTGATTTTGGAGACTGCTGTTTTTAATTAATAATGAAAAGATGAAAGGAAAAATTATTGCTTTGATACTGTTTTTTGTCTTAGTCATTTCTTGTTCCAAAGAAGATGATGAAGGCGGAATGAATGTAGATGGGAATCCGGTTGCCAATAATCAAAAAACATTAGGGGCCTCATCCCATGATTTACTGGCCGATGATACTTTCAAAAGTATGGTTATTGAAGTGGCTTATGTTCAAGGATATGAACCGTCAGCTACAGCAATCAATAATTTTGTTGCTTTTTTGAGTGAACGAGTGAATAAACCTCTTGGAATAAATGTTGTAAAAAAACCTATTGCCTCACCAGGAAAAGCGACGTTTACCAATCAGGAAATTGTTGCGATAGAAGATGCCAACAGAACGGAATATAATTCTTCAAATCAAATTGCTGTTTGGGCTTTTTTTGTCGATGGAACTTCGTCCAGTAATACAAGCACTTCCTATATTTTGGGAACGGCTTACAGAAATACTTCTTTTGTGATTTTTGAAAAAACTATTCAGGGATTAAGTAGCAGCCCATTTCAACCAAGTAGAAGTTTACTAGAAACGACAGTCATTGAGCATGAATTTGGACACTTATTTGGGTTGGTTAATTTGGGGGCAAAAATGCAAACTAATCATGAAGATACTGCCCATTCAAAACATTGCAATGTGCAAAGCTGTTTGATGTATTGGGATTCAGAGTCCGGAAGCAGTATTGGTAATATGGTCTCAGGCGGAACAGTACCAAAATTAGATGCCCAATGTATCGCCGATCTCAGAGCAAATGGAGGAAAGTAAAATTTAGAATATAGAAATTAGAAAATTAAAACAAAAAAGCATGAAAAAAGCAACCTACTTAGCAATAGCTCTATTTTTTGGGGGAATAACAGTATCCCAATCACAAAATTATGGTCATAAAATGAGTGGAGGAATAAAAGGGGGATATAATTTGGCCTCAGTAAGTTTTGATGGGAATGGTGAAACAGATCAGCGCCATGGATTTCATATTGGGGTTTACGGTGAATCTTTTATCAGTGAAAATTTTTCTATTCAGCCTGAATTATTGTATTCACAACAAGGATATGAGATAAAAGATGCCGGCGGAACATTTAAACAAAAATTGGATTATATCAATTTTCCGGTAATGCTTAAAGCTTATCCTTCAAGGAATTTCTTTTTAGAAGCTGGTCCCCAAATTGGGTTAGCTATTAAGCATAAAGAAGAATATAATGGATTTTTGAGTAGTTCCCAAGAGTATGACCCGGATAGTTTTGATTGGGGAATGAATTTTGGGGCAGGATTTAAAGCAAATTCTAATATAAGTTTTGGAGTACGTTATCATTTAGGTTTGGGAGATTTGTACGATAGTAGTAAAGCATATAATCGGGTTTGGCAGTTTTATGTTGGATTTGATTTGTAATTAAACAAGAAAAGGATTTGACTTAAATTCATAAGTCAAATCCTTTTTGATTTTGGTGAAAACAAAAAAAACCAAAACTCTGGTTAGAAGTTTCGGTCTTTTCAAATATAAAAATGGTTTTGGTTAGTTTAGTATTTTGAGGTAACTAGCTGTTTAGCATTACTGGCATCACGAGCATGGTTACAGTTTCGCCTTCTTCCAGTCCATCTATTGGAGTTAGGATTCCGGCTCTGTTAGGTAATGACATTTCCAGCATAATCATGTCTGATTGCAGGTTGTTCAGCATTTCGGTCAAGAAACGTGAGTTGAAACCTATCTGCATATCGTCTCCTTGGTAATCACAAGTCAATCTTTCTTCTGCTTTGTTCGAGTAATCGATATCTTCGGCAGAAATGTTCAATTCGGCTCCGGCAACTTTCAAACGAATCTGGTGTGTTGTTTTGTTTGAGAAAATAGCAACACGACGTACAGAACTCAAGAATTGAGAACGATCCATCATTAATTTGTTTGGATTCTCTTTTGGGATAACAGCTTCATAATTTGGGTATTTTCCATCTATTAAACGACATAATAAAATGTAGTTGTCAAAAGAGAAAGTAGCATTCGAATCGTTGTATTCTATTTTTACTTCAGCATCGGAGGTGCTTAGGATACTTTTTAAAATGTTCAAAGGCTTCTTTGGCATAATAAACTCTGCCACTTGCGATGCTTTTACATCGGTGCGGGCATATTTTACCAATTTATGGGCATCTGTTGCCACAAAAATTAAGCCTTCTGGGGAAAATTGAAAGAAAACCCCTGACATTACCGGTCGCAAATCGTCGTTTCCTGCGGCGAAAATGGTTTTGCTGACAGCAGTTGCTAAAACATCAGCTGGAACAAGTGTTACTGATGGCTCTTCTAAGTTTACAGATTTTGGAAATTCTTCTCCTGGAGCATACGCCAAAGCATATTTTCCAGAGTTTGAACTGATTTCTATAGTGCTGTTTTCTTCAACAGTGAAAGTTAAGGGCTGTTCCGGAAAAGTTTTAAGGATTTCCAATAATAATTTTGCAGGTACTGCAACACTTCCTTTACTGGTAGAGTCGATAGACAATGTGGCAGACATAGTAGTCTCCAAATCGGATGCCGAAACAGTTAATTCGTTATTATTTAATTCAAATAAGAAGTTATCCAAGATTGGCAAAGTATTGTTACTGTTGATAACGCTACCTAAAACTTGTAATTGTTTTAATAAGTACGAACTCGATACTATAAATTTCATCTGTATTGTTTTGTTTTTAATGGTGTACTTTTTTTAAATAAAATTTAGAATACACTTTTACAAATATATTGTAAACTATTCTAGTATTGCAAATTTTTTATTAACATCTATTTGCTGTATTTTCTTTTCCTAAGGAATGTAAATCCTAGACCAAATAGCCCTAAAAATACGATTGGAATCCCGATAGTTAGGAACTGAGTGAAAGTATAGTTTTCATAAACCTTTTCTTTATCCAATAGAGGCAAATCGAGATCCTTGCTTCTAATGTTAATAAGTCCGGTGTCGTCCAAAAGGTAATTGACGCAATTCATCATAAAATCTTTATTGTCATATAAATTTCCTGATCTTTGGTCGTATCCTAACTCGACAGGCTGTCCTGTTTTATCCAATTGATTTTTTATGATGTCTCCATCCGAAATCACAATCATTTTGCTCTTTTTTCCTTTGACAGCAAATGTTTTTTCTTCAAATGGCAAAACACGGTTTTCAAACATAGAATGAAAAGAACCTTCCAGTAAAACCGCCATCGGAATGTTTCCTTTATTCAGATATTCAGCAGGAGAAGTTTGCTCAGCAACCATATTTAGGCTGATTTGGACTGGAGTTCCTATTTTTTTAGAATAAGGGGAAGACTGCAATAAAACCGTTTTTGTAATTCCGTTTTTCAAAGTATCCATTGCATTGGCAAAATCAAATTTGATGCCCCCCAGATTTTTAACAATCGGGTGTTTGCTGATAGGATAAACCTGAGGCGCAAATTTCCAATTAAAATCCTGGTATTGTGTACCGCTTCCTTGTTCTCCGCTGGCTAGTTTTATAGGGCTTCCTTGTTCGTCTTTAACCAACTCAGGATTGATGCGAACTCCGTATTTGAAGAACATATCATTTAGGTTCAAATCTTTTGGAAAAGCCAAAGTTGCCCCAGTTGGGTTGTAAAGACTGTCCATTTCGGCATTGACCTGATCAATCAGCCAAAGGGTTTTCCCACCGTTGATGATGAATTGATCCAGAACCAGTTTCTCTTCATCCGTAAAAGCTTCGGTTGGCTTGGCAATGACGGCCAAATCATAATTCTGTAATGATTTTAAAGTTCCCGCTGGATTTTTGGCAACCGAATCTAATGTAAATGGACCAATGAAATAACTTTCGCGCACTTGCATCAGGAATTTGGCAATGTGTCTTTCTTCTAGTTCTCCGTTTCCTTTTATGATAGCAACTTTCTTTTGTTTGCCTTTAGATATTTTATTGATTCCGTCAGATATTGAATATTCAAGATGCTGAACAGAACCAATTACTTTTTGAGTCGTATTAGTTCCCATAATGTTTTTTAGCAATGGGATGTTAACTTCTTTGTTGTTGTACACTGCAATTGCCCAAGGAAAAACCATTGATTGGGATTGTTTTCCTTTATCGTCAACGGTAATGTTTATTGGCGTAAGCCCTTTTCGATACAATTCCTTAATTTTATCCATGCTTTCGTCTTTGTTCTCCAGCGGATCTACAAATTCGATAATAATATTGGAATTATAAGCTTGAAATTCTTCCAAAAGCTGTTTGGATTCCAGCTGTAACCGCTTGAATTCAGCAGGTAATTCCCCTTGCAGATACACTTTTATGGATAAAGGGGCTTTTACTTCTTTGATGATTTTTAAAGTAGTAGGGGATAGGGTATAGCGATGGTCTTGAGTTAAATCAAAACGGTGAAAAAAGAAATTGCTTATGATGTTCAAGAGTAAAACTGCCACAACAGTAATCAATAATGATTTGGCGTTTTTTATATTGAATGCTTTCATTACGATTTGATAGATTTTAAATTAAAGACTGTGAAAGAAAGGAATAGAACGGCAATACTAATAAAATAGATTACATCTCGAGTATCTATAACACCTCGGCTCATGCTTTTGTAATGATCCTGCATTCCGAAATAGGATATGAAAGAAGAAAAGCCAGGTAATATAGACGCCAATTCCTGAAATCCAAAATAGAAAAAGAAGCATAAAAAAACCGCAATAATGAATGAAACGATTTGATTTTCGGAAACTGATGAAGTAAAAATTCCGATAGAAGAATAAGCTCCGATTAAAAACAATAACCCAAAATAAGAACCAAGAGTGCTTCCTAAATCCAGATTTCCTTCAGGCGAACCTAAACTCCAGATCACTTCCACATAAATAAAAGTCGGGATGATAGCCATTATGATTAATAAAAAAGCGCCCAAGAATTTTCCGTTTACAATTTCCCAAAGACTGATGGGTTTGGTAAGCAATAATTCAAGTGTTCCTTGTTTTTTTTCGTCTGAAAAACTGCGCATCGTTACGGCTGGAATTAAAAATATCAAGATCCATGGTGCTAAAGTGAAAAAAGGTGTTAAATCGGCAAAACCGGTATTTAGAATATTATAATCTCCTTCAAAAACCCAAAGGAATAAGCCGTTTCCAATTAAGAAAAGAGCAATTACTAAATACCCGATTGGGGAACCAAAAAAGGATTTTATTTCGCGAAATACGATTGATTTCATTTGTGTTTATTCGTTATTTGTTAATTCGTTTAATTGTATTTAAAAATTTATTGCAAACTTACTAATTTATCGACGCTCCAAGCCTCCGGTTTTGCATTGAATAATTGTTTGGTGAAAGTCCAGACAGCATTGAAAAGTTCCGAATTGCGATAGTTTTCCAAATCAGTTTCGGTTTCCCAATAACTGTAGGTAAAAAAAATGCTTTTGTTGTTTTTGTCCTGATACAGTTCGAGGAAACGATTTCTGGGAACATTCCGTATTTTATTTTTAATTAATTCAAAGTTTTCAAGAAAAGCAGGAATATTTTCCTCGTGAAAACTCAGTTTTACTATTCGTACAAACATGTTTATATTATTATTTAATGCAAAAACAATGATAATTTCAATGGCAATTACAATATCAATTTCAAAATTTTATTTTCTCTATTCTTGGTTCTTTTTTAAAATTTTAAATCATTAAGTTTTGAACCGTATCGAAACAACATCTCTATAATTAAGCCCTAATAAAGTGCTCGCTGAACCAACGGTTAGAGGATTACTTCTGAAAATGGCAATTTCGAGAAAACCGGCTTCATTGAAAATGGCTAATTTTTGACCTTCATAATATTTTACAGGATATTTATCGGAACTGGCAATTGCTGAATAATAGGGTAAAATAGTCTTGATGGTTTGGTTTCGGTATACAATTTCATAATCTCTTCCTTTGACAGATTCCAAGAACTGTTTTTTTGAAATATTGGTTACCACATTTCCAAAGTGGTCTATATATATTACGTTTCCTTTTAATTGATTTCCATCATCTGATAAAACTACTTGTAAATCGGTTACTTGTTTTAGATTATTTATTTCTTTACCAATAACATTAAGAACGCCGCCTTTTGCGATATGGCAAGCGACTTTAACAAAAACATCCAAATCGGTAGCTTCACTATGAAGCCGATCGTGAATGGTTATGGCGACTATTTTTTGCGGCATTATCTTTTGCGAAAGCATACTTAAAATGCCATTATCAGCCGCGATAAAGAAATGATCGTTCCATTGCATCACAATATGCTGATTCTCTTTGTTGGATTCTAAATCAACTCCAATAATATGAACAGTCCCTTTTGGAAAATTGTTATAGGAGGCTGAAATGATGTAACTGGCTTCTGCTGTGTTGAATGGATCGATGTAATGCGAAATATCAACAATTGAAGCATCAGAATACTCAGACAATATCTTTCCCTTCAGCGCACCGACAAAGTGGTCTTTCAAGCCGTAATCGGTGGTAAGGGTAATTATTGACATAAAATTGTTTATAACTATTGAGTTTTGCAGTAACCGAAACTAATTTTTTCTTAAATTTGAAAAATGCAAAGCTAAAGTATTTTATACTTTATTTAAACACAATTTCATTTGAATTAAAACAAAATCTATGTCAAAGTTTATTTTTATTTTATTTCTTTTATTTAGTGCTGTAAATTCATTTGGCCAAGAAAAAAAAATGGAAAACAAAATGGCCAAGTCAGATATTTTAGACAAAAAAATTAAAGTTAAGAAAGAAAAAATGGAAGTATTTAATGGAACAGAGATTGAGTTGCTTCTTAACAACAACCTTTGTGAAATTTTATCAATTAAGCCTTCTGATTTGTTGAATGAAGAAATGTTAAAAAAATTAAAAGCTAACGTATAATTAGAACTAGAATTACCCAAATTTTAGAAAAGATGTTTTTTAGTGTTATTTACTTTATTTAGAAATTAAAAACTGCGGTATAATAATTGCAGCGTAAAATTGATTAGTTTAATATCAATTAATTAACTTAAAAACTTCTTATTTTGAACGAAAGAATCATCGAGCTCATCGACATTGCTCCCAAAGATTTCTGGGGCACACACGACTCTCATTTAGAGTCAATTAAGAGATTTTATCCTAAACTGAAAATTGTCGCAAGAGGCACAACTCTAAAAGCATTTGGCGACAAAGATGTTTTAGATGAATTTGAAATGCGGTTTCAGCGCTTGATGTTACATTTTACCAGATACAATACTATAGATGATAATGTAATTGAGCGAGTTATTCAAAGCGATTCTCAAGAAGAAACCCGAGTATTTGGTCACGACAAGATTTTAGTTCATGGCGTAGGCGGAAAAATCATTAAAGCCATGACTCCTAATCAGCAGCTGCTGGTTGATACTATGGAGAAAAATGATATGGTCTTTGCTGTTGGTCCTGCCGGAACTGGAAAAACCTATACAGGTGTTGCCATGGCGGTAAAAGCGCTGAAGGAAAAACAAGTCAAGCGTATTATCCTTACTAGACCGGCTGTTGAAGCTGGTGAGAATCTTGGTTTTCTTCCTGGTGACATGAAAGAAAAACTGGATCCATACATGCAGCCTTTATATGATGCATTGCGGGATATGTTGCCCAACGAAAAACTGGAAGATTATATCCTGAAAGGAATTATCCAAATTGCGCCTTTGGCTTTTATGAGAGGGAGAACTTTGGATCATGCTTTTGTAATTTTGGATGAAGCACAAAACACTACGCATTCGCAAATGAAAATGTTTTTGACGCGTATGGGTAAAAATGCTAAGTTCATGATAACCGGAGATCCTGGTCAGGTCGATTTGCCGCGAAGAACAATATCAGGGCTCAAAGAAGCTTTACTGGTTTTAAAGGACGTTGAAGGTATTGGTATTATTTATCTTGATGATAAGGATATAGTGCGTCATCGATTGGTTAAAAAAGTAATTGATGCTTACAAGCAAATTGAAAACAATGATTATTAAAGTTATAAAGACGAAATAATTAAAATTAGAAGGAGAAGCTCGCAATTGAGTTTCTCCTTTTTGTATATAATAATGGAAGTTGCTGTTTGTTTTGCTAATTAAAGTTAACAGATCTATATAATTAAGTTAAATGCATTACATATGAAATGGACTTTTTGGGGAGTGTTATTGAAAAACGATAAATTTGCAGTGATTAAAATGAAATTGAATTAAAAATGCCGAAACAAAAAATTAAAGTAGTAATAAGCGATTTAGACGGAACATTACTCAACTCAGACCACACAATATCTGCCTATACCAAATCTGTTTTTCAAGAACTGCACAAACAAAATTATTTAATTATTGTAGCCACTGGCCGTCATCACATGGACGCCATGGCAATCGTTAATAATTTGGGTTTTCCAGTTTATTTAGTAACATCAAATGGAGCAAGAATTCATTCACCGCAAAGAGAACTGCTGTACTCTTTTGATATGAATGGGGAATCAGTGAAATCCGTTTTAGCATTGAATATTGATCCAGAGATTACAACTGTTTTATTTAGAGAAACTGTTTGGCAAACTTCCAAAACGAATAAGAAACTCAATGCTTTCCAAAAAGATTTAGCATATCCTCCTCAGGTAGTGAATTTTAATGAGCTGGAAGATTTCAATGCTATAAAAATATTTTTCACCCATGAAGATCATCAAAAATTAGTAGACTTAAAAGAAAAAATTCTTGAAAGCCATTCCGATGATTTTCATCATGCTTTTAGTTTGCCTATTTGTTTAGAATTTATGGATAAATCTGTAGATAAAAGTGTAGCGATAGCAAAAATTCTGGAAAAAGAAGGATATTCTTTTGAAGATGCCATTACATTCGGTGATGGTTTTAATGATGAGAAAATGCTGAGTTCTGCAGGAATCGGATTGATTATGGGAAATGCACCAGAAAATTTAAAAGAAAAATTGTCTCATTTGGAAGTGATTTCAAATAATAATGAAGACGGCGTTGCCAGATATTTGTCTTTGAATTTAGATGGGATTGGTACTAAGCTAAAGAAAATAAAAGCATAGCGAAATAATAAAAAATATTACCAAAGAGGTTTTTAGCATGCAAATAGAACTTTTGGTTTTCCCCTTGCGTTCTCTATTAATTAGTTTAAATTTGCATTCATAAAAATAACAATAACACACTACTAATGAGCAATACAATTACCACTACCAATTTTAATTTTCCGAATCAAAAATCAGTGTATCGCGGAAAAGTAAGGGAAGTTTATAATATAAATGATGATTTACTTGTGATGATTGCAACCGATAGGCTTTCGGCATTTGATGTCGTTTTGCCAAAGGGAATTCCGTACAAAGGGCAAATCCTAAATCAGATTGCCACAAAATTTATGGAATTAACCCAAGATATTGTGCCAAATTGGTTAATCGCAACTCCAGATCCAAGTGTTGCTGTTGGTCATTTATGTGAACCTTTTAAAGTAGAAATGGTAATTAGAGGCTATGTTTCCGGACATGCGGCACGTGAGTATGCTCTAGGCAAAAGACAAATTTGCGGCGTTACAATGGCAGAAGGCTTGAAGGAAAACGATAAATTTCCAGAACCGATTATCACGCCAACAACCAAAGCGGATAACGGAGAACATGATGCTGATATTTCCAGAGAAGATATCCTTGCGAAAGGAATTGTTACTGAAGATGATTATTTAGTTCTGGAAAAATATACCCGTGCTTTATTTCAAAGAGGGACTGAAATTGCTGCAAGCCGTGGTTTGATTTTGGTAGATACTAAATATGAATTTGGTAAAACCAAAGACGGTGTAATTGTATTGATTGACGAAATTCATACTCCAGATTCTTCCCGTTATTTTTATTCAGAAGGATATCAAGAGAGACAAGACAAAGGCGAAGAGCAAAAACAATTGTCTAAAGAATTCGTGAGACGCTGGTTGATTCAGAATGGTTTTCAAGGTCAAGAAGGTCAACAAATTCCAAACATGACAGATGAATATATTGAAACTGTTTCGGACAGATATATAGAATTATACGAAAATATTCTTGGAGAAAAGTTTGTAAAAGCTGATATTTCAAATATTAATGAGCGTATTGAGAAAAATGTTTTAGCATATTTAGCACAACGTTAATTAGAGTCAAATCGCTAAAAAGCGATAATATATATAAACCATAATTCATTGATTTGAGTTATGGTTTTTTTGCTCCAAAAAAATAATTCCTAAAACTCTTCGGTGAGGAAGAGTTTTAGGAATTATTTTTTATTGATGTCTTCAAGAACAGCTTTGTTTTCGTAATTAATTACTTTTATTATGATTTGCTGGTTTTTTCTTGTTTTGCCTTCGATAACGTATAGTTTTCCTTTTTTATATGGAACGTTACTTTTATCAAAATCTACATCTCCAAGTTTGAGGGTGTTTTTGATATCTGTGGTATCAATCCATTTTTGGGATAAAATAAGGGATGCTTTGTCGGAATAGAAAAAAGGTTTAGTGCTTAAATCACTCAAAACCCTTGCATTTGGGAAATAATTGCAACGGGTATCTTTTCCGCTGAATATAGCGGCTACAATAAATCCTCCCATTATTAAACCTATTAAATAGTAGGCAAAACGCTGTATAAAATTCATATTTATTTTTTCGGCAAAGGTATGGGAAAGTTTAGTTAAAAAACAATTAAATTGATATCGTTATCGGGTAAATCAAACCAATCGCCAATGGCTTTGTTGGTAAGTATGCCATGATACAGATAAACACCGTTTTTTAGGCCTGCGTTACAGCGTATAGCGCTTTCAATACCGCCGTCTTCGGCAATCTGCAGTAAATAAGGAGTGATAATATTACTTATGGAAAGAGATGCTGTTTTGGAATAACGGGAAGGAATATTAGGAACACAATAGTGCAAAACATTATATTTAATAAAGGTTGGTTTTTCGTGAGTTGTAACTTCTGATGTTTCGAAACAGCCACCAGTGTCAATACTTATGTCAACAATTACGGCACCTTTTTTCATGTGTTCGACCGTGGTTTCACTCACTACAACCGGGCATCGTTCTGCTCCTCTCATAGCACCGATGGCTACATCACAGCGTCTTAGCGCTTTGAGTAATGCTTTTTGCTGAATGGTTGAAGTAAAAATACGCTGGTTTAAGTTGTTTTGCAGACGGCGGAGTTTGGTAATTGAGTTGTCAAAAACTTTTACGCTGGCTCCAAGCCCAATGGCCGTTCTGGCGGCGAATTCGCCGGCAGTTCCTGCTCCAAGAATCACAACCTCGGTAGGTGCTACTCCCGTAATGTTGCCAAATAACAGTCCTTTTCCAAATTCATTGGTAATCATTAATTCGGCGGCAATTAATATAGAAGCGGTACCTGCAATTTCGCTCAAAGATTTTACGGCAGGGTAGGAGCCGTCAGTGTCTTTCAGGTATTCAAATGCGAGTGCAGTAATTTTTTTGCGGGATAAAGCTTCGAAGTATGATTTTTTTCTGGTTTTTAATTGTATTGCCGATAAAATAATCGTTTTGGAATGCATCATTTCGATTTCGGCAATTGTCGGCGGTTCGACTTTTAAAATCATCGGACAGCCAAAAACCTTTTTGGTGTCTTGGGTGATTTCGGCTCCAGCTTCACTGTATTCTTTGTCACTGTAACTGGAACTTGCGCCAGCTCCAGATTCAATCATTACTCTATGTCCTTGATAGGTAAGGGTATTCACGGCATCTGGGGTTAGACAAATGCGTCGTTCTTGGTAGCTGTTCTCTTTTGGGATCCCTATAAAAAGTTGGCTTTTGTGTCTAGCTATTTCTAGTTTCTCTTCTTGAGGCAGTAATTGTTCTTTCGTGAATGGACTTAGAGACATTGATTTCATGTAATTAGTGGTACAATTTACAAAAAAGATTCAAAGTATGATGTTTTGCGGTACCAAATTGAGAGTAAACAAGTGAGTTATTTACCGCAGATTTGCAGATTTTAATTTAAAATTTTATAATGAATTAATCGCTTACAGCGGAATTAGCGTAAATTTGGCTTTATAAAACCAGTAAATTCTGTTAAAAAAATAAGCGAATCTGCGGTCATTTTTGTAATTCATGCGTCTGTTCTGAAACCTAATCGCTGTGTCCAAATTTTTTTGTGCTATTGTAATGCTTTCTCCATTTTAATATCGGCTCTTTCATAAATACCTTCTTCGACAGGGATTTCAATGAAGCCAAAACTTTCATATAAATGTATCGCTGGAAATAATTTTCGGTTGGAATACAGAATCAGCTTATGAATTCCTTTGTCTTTAGCCTTATTCAAACAATGCTCCATTAGTTTTTTACCGATGCCTAATCCTTGATTTCCATCAGATACTGCCATTTTGGTTAATTCAAATGTAGTATCGTTTATTTTTAATAATGAAACTGTACCCACAATTTTATTGTTGTATTGGGCATAAAAAATCATTCCGCCTTTGTCTATTATTTCGCCTTGAGGATCAGATAATACTTTTTCATCTTTGGGTTCAACTCTGAAATGCTTTTGAAGCCATTCTAAATTTAAGATTTTAATGTGTTTCTTTAATTCGGCTGAAAAAGGGATGATTTCGACTTTATTGGCATCTAATACCATAATTTTATTCTAGTTTAATGCTAATAAACGCTCACCAGTTGGCAATAATTCTATATTTATTACACTATGTTCCTTCGGAATCAAATTAGCAATTTTTTCGGACCATTCGATGAAACACCAATTTCCAGAATACAAATAATCATCAACACCCATATCCAAAGCTTCTGTTTCCTTGTTTAATCTGTAAAAATCAAAATGATAAACGGTTTGATTATTGCTAGTCTGGTATTCATTTACCAATGAAAAAGTGGGACTGCTGGTAGCGTCCTGAACACCCAATGTTTTGCAGAGCTGTTTGATTAAAGTGGTTTTTCCAACGCCCATTTCTCCATTAAAAAGGATTACTTTATTTGGGTTTTGCTCTAAAATTTGCTGGGCTACTTCTGGAAGCTGTTCTATTGAAAATGTAATGGTCATTCTTTTTTAGTGTTCAGTGTTCGGTTATTTAGTGTTCAGTTTCTTGTTGTGGTTTTTTTATATGAGTTTTCAGAAACTTAATATAAGTCTACAAATTTATTCATAAGGAGAATAACTGACAACTAAAAAACTGAACACTGACCACTTTTTCTACTATTTCGGATTGAAAACCAAAAAAGGAATAATCATTTCTTCCAATGAGATTCCGCCGTGCTGATAGGTATTTTTGTAATAACTCACATAATGATTGTAGTTGTTTACGTAAGCCAAAAACAAATCATTTTTTGCAAAAATATAAGAACTGCTCATATTTATGGCTGGCAAACCGATGAGTTTTGGCTCTTTTACTGCATAAACATCTTTTTGTTCGTAAGTTAAACTACGCCCTGTTTTGTAACGTAAATTCAGACTGGTGTTTTTATCACCAACTACTTTTGACGGGTTTTTTACATTAATAGTTCCGTGATCGGTAGTCAGGATTAGTTTGAATCCTAATTTTTGAGCTTGCTGAATAATTTCCAATAACGGCGAGTTTTTGAACCAGCTCAATGTTAGCGAGCGGTATGCTTTATCGTCAGAAGCCAGTTCTTTTACCACATCCATTTCAGTTTTCGCATGTGAAAGCATATCGACAAAATTATAAACCACTGTTACAAGGTCATTGTCTTTTAGTGATTTAAAGCTTTCGGCGAGTTTTTTTCCTCCAGCCAAATTGGTGATTTTAAAATAATCTTCTTTTATATCGAGTCTTAAACGCTTAATTTGAGCGGTTAGAAATTCGGCTTCATACAAGTTTTTACCGCCTTCTTCCGGGTCATTTTTCCAATACTGCGGAAACTGTTTTTCCATTTCAAGTGGTGTCAATCCTGAAAAAATAGCATTTCTGGCATATTGTGTTGCCGTAGGAAGTATAGAGAAATAAGGAACTTCTTTTTCCAGTTTATAGTAATTACCCACAACACTTTCAAAAGCTTTCCATTGATCGTAGCGCAGATTGTCAATTACAATAAAAAGTACTGGTTTGTCTTTCTTTAGAATCTCCGGAACGACCAATTCTTTGAATAAATTATGGGATTGAATCGGTTTGTCTGCTTTTGGTTCAAACCAGTCTTCATAATTGCGTTCTATATATTTTCCAAATTGCGAATTGGCTTCCACTTTTTGGGATTCCAGAATTTCAATCATTCCCTGGTCGTCAATATTTTCCAATTCCAATTCCCAAAAAATGAGTTTTTTGTATAATTCCACCCAATCTTCATATGAGTTGACCATCGCCATTTCCATGGTGATTTTTCGAAATTCTTTTTGGTAGTCCAAAGTTGTTTTTTGCGAAATTAGCCTGGAATTGTCCAAGTTTTTCTTCAAACTCAACAAAATTTGATTTGGATTTACAGGTTTGATAAGATAATCGGCGATTTTGGAACCGATGGCTTCTTCCATAATATATTCCTCTTCGCTTTTGGTAATCATTATCATCGGAATTGAAGATTTTTTTTCTTTCATCTCCGATAATGTTTCCAAACCGCTCATTCCAGGCATATTTTCATCAAGAAAAACTATATCAAAATTGTTTTCGTCAAAAATATCAATAGCATCGCGGCCATTATTGCAAGTGGTTACGCTATAGTTTTTTTTCTCCAGAAATAATATATGTGGTTTGAGCAAATCGATTTCATCATCAACCCAAAGTATTTTTATGTTCTCCATATTCGATTTATTTTAGTGCAATTTAGTTGTATAGAACTTAAATAATATTAAAAATAGTATAAAATTGATTAAAAATAAATAGAACAGCCAGTATTTTTGATTGTTGTGAACAGAAAATTAATGCAGATTCTAGGTTTAAACAGTATTTTTACAGAAATAAAAATAGAACTATGTTATTTCTTATTCTGAGCGTAATTTGCAGTGTTACGGTTGGTGTGATTTTCAAAATTTCACGTCGCTATCAAATACCTGCCACACTGATTGTGGCTTATAATTATGCATTTGCTCTAGCGTTGTGTTATTTGGTTTTCAGTCCCGATTTAACGGTTTTAAATACTTCTTCGCCATGGGAAATCTTTATTCCTTTGGGTATTTTGTTGCCCGTAGTATTTCTTTTTCTGGCATCTTCGATAAAACACATGGGAATCGTAAAAACCGATGTTGCCCAGCGATTGTCACTGATTATCTCCATTTTGGGAGCTTGGCTGTTTTTTGGAGAGCAATTCAGTGGACTTAAATTGACGGCTCTTTTGTTCGGATTTCCGGCAATCATTCTTATTTTGGACAAACCTACCGAAAGCAAAGAAAACAAATGGGTTTACCCAACCCTTGTATTGCTTGGTTTTGGAGTGATAGATCTGCTTTTTAAGCAAATTGCGGTGACTTCTACATTGCCTTTTACCACCTCTTTATTCGTTCTTTTTTCGATAGCATTTGTAATAATGATACTTTTTAATGTTTATGAAATACTTTTCAGAAAGGCTAAAATGGATTTCAAGAGTATCATTTTTGGAGGTTTGGTTGGAATTTTCAATTTTGGGAATATCTTGTTTTATTTAAAGGCACATCAGGCATTCGCCAAAAATCCTTCGACCGTTTTTGCGGGGATGAATTTGGGAGTTATTGTTATTGGGACTCTTGTTGGTGTTTTTGTTTTCAAGGAAAAAGTAACTAAACTAAACATTGCAGGTTTGTTTTTGGCATTGCTTGCAATTGTTTTTATTGTGGCTTCCCAGTTGAGTTAGAGAATAATCTAGATTGAAAAAGTTAAATGCGTGAATTGTTCGTGTTTTTAAGGGATATTTCTTTTTATTTCTTCTTTCACTCCTCCTTTAGTCAAAATTATAGAATTGAAAAAACCGGATTTATCCTGAATAAATTCAATAGTCCTGTCGTTATTGTCCGCTCTAAAAAATTTTGTATTGGACTCAGGCAGGAGTTCCATTTCTTTACTATTGTAGTAAAGTTTACCGTCAATTTTTAATATTTCAATTTTGCCATATTGGCCTGCATATTTGTCATATATGGTAGTATCTATTTTTGTTTGATAATGTTTGTATGGAAGTTCTACTTCTTTTTGCAATGCAATTGCTGAAAGGCCATAACCTATGATGTATGAAAATGATTCGTTATTGGAAAGTACAGTCACAAAAATTTTGTCATCTGTAAATCGGTTAAAAGAAGTCATTGTGCCAAAAAAACCTCCGTCATGAGCAATTAGCTGATGTCCGTGATTATAAAATGGATTAATTATAAATCCATATCCCCAATTTTCGGAGCTATAGGATGTAAACATTAGTTTCTTCATTTCTGCAGACAAAACAGCGGTTCCATATAGCGCATTGTCCCATAAAGCCAAATCTTCAACGGTGGAATAGACGCCATCATGACCTATGTTAATTCCCCAATTGATATAGGGATTGTGGATAAATCCTTTTTCCGCCCGACAATAAACCTTTGCTTTTTTTGAGATTATCGAATCATTATTACTGACACCCGTATTTTTCATACCTGCTTTTTCAAATATATTTTTTCTTAAAAAAACGGCGTATTTCTCACCTGAAACTTTTTCTATAATCTTAGCTAACAAATAATAGCTTATATTGCTATAGGCAGTTTTAGTTCCCGGTGAAAATTCATAAGGCATTTTTTTTATTTGAGAATAGGCAGAATCATTGCTCATAGTGCTTAATGCAATTTCTTTAAAACCTAAAGCAAGTCCTGAAGAATGAGATAATAGCATATGAATAGTAACACTATCGGCTTTTGGGTAATCCGGAAAAAAWTTACTTAGATGATCATTAAGTGATAATTTTCCTTTTTCTACCAATAGAAGAACGGCTGTAGCTGTAAATTGTTTTGTTACCGAAGCCAATTGAAATTTAGTATCTACWGTGTTTTTAATATTCCATTCATAATCTGCTAAGCCGTATGCTTTTTTTAATAAAACAGTGCCGTTTTTCGACACTAGGACTGTCCCGCTAAAATTATTAACTTTAACTTGTGCCTCCATATATTTTGCAAKATTATTCGATAYGTCTTTTTGTCCAAAAATTAATAATGGCAAAAAGRAAAATATTAAAATTTGGGTCGATTTAAGTATTTGATGGATTTTTATCATTTTATTTTTTACAGTTTAGGATTATTTTACTTAGTGTTTTGTCGAGTAAATCAATTTCATTTTGTGATAAGCCCTCAAGAGCAGTTTTTCTGTTCTGTTGTATAATTGGGGATAATAATTCAATTGTGTTTTTGCCTTTTTTTGTGATTTCGAGGCTAAATTTCCTTCTATCTGATTCGTTTATTTTTCTTACTAGATAATTCTTTTGTACCATTAATTCAATAATTCTTGTAATTGATGCATTATCTTTAAAAATTAATTCTGCAATTTCTTTTTGAGAATAAGTTGAGTTTTTGTTAAGAATTATTAGTAATAAACACTGGTCAACGGTAATATCACTTACTATTTGGCTTATGTTTTTTTGTGAAAATTTTCTATATTCTTTAATTGTTTGTTCAATTGTATAGAGAACAGTTCCTGTTGGATTATTATTTTTCATTTTAAATTGTTTGATACAAATATAATTGATATATCAATTATATAGTGTGTTTTTTTTGTATTTATTTTTAATTTAAAAAAAAGGTTGTTTTTAAAAGGGTACATAAAAAGTCTTTTTTCAAAAAAAAAATATAAAAAAAAGAGAATAAACTACCTCTGGGGCTCTGCTTTGAGGTAGTTTATTGGTGTTTAAAACTTCTAACACATCTTTGCCAGAGCCGATTATACCATTTAGCATTATAAAATATTCTGAATTACTTTTTTTACACACATTAGACTATTATATATATCTAAATGGGATTAACAGTCGAAAATGTCGTGTTTGAATGGATTTTCAAATTCTCTTTGATTTTGGAAGTTTTCTTTTATGATGGATATTTTCTCTCCCTAGCCTATTTTTTTTACACTATTAAGTTCAAGTAATTTTAGCCGGCACAGCTTAAATATCGTAATTGCAACAAATGAGATAGTTTCTTGATACAAAAGAATACCATGACATAACGATGTTTTAATGAGATTTGCATATACAATTTTTTGTTGCATGACAAGCAGAATAGGAGTGGTGTGTTTAATATTTGACTTTAACTTAATTTGTTAAAAGAGCATTGAACTATCATTTTAATAGAAGTTTTATTTGTATGAATAAGTTTTTCACTCTGGTAAGTCTAACTTTTTTTGTAAATATTGTTTTGACACAGCTTCAAAACAATAATACACTAAATGGACTCCAGAAATTAGTAAGGGCTTTGAAATTACAGAGGCATCTGCTTCTTTGCTGTGGAGTTAATGTAAAAAGGAGCTGAAATTGAGGTGGCTCCAAGTATACATTAAGCATGACAATTTTTAAAATTGAATGGTTAAATTTTAAGTTAGTTTGCTTGTTAACTAGGGAGTTTAGTAGTCTCCCTAGTTTTATTTTAAACAAAAAAGCAAATGATCAAAAAAAAGTTTTTTTTTATTTTTTTGCTATTTCTGAATTTACCCGAAATAAAAGGAAATAGGTTACGATTTTTAAAAAAATAAATGATGCTTTGTTCCTTAAATTTTTATAAAATAATAAACACTAACAAATAATTTCATATATGAAAAAGCTCTTTTTGTTGATTTGTATTTCTTTTATTTTTCAAAATGTTTTTTCGCAAAATAAAGTTACAGAGATAACAATTGCTAAAACAGAAAACAAAACCATCATTAATAAAAATATTTATGGTCATTTTGCAGAACATTTGGGAAAATGTATTTATGGTGGACTTTTTGTTGGAGAAGACAGTAATATATCAAATACGAAAGGTGTTCGTAATGATATAATTAAAGCATTGAAAGAACTGAAAGTACCTAATCTTCGTTGGCCTGGAGGCTGTTTTGCTGATACGTATCATTGGAAAGATGGAATAGGCTCTAAAAAAGACAGACCAAGTATTGTGAATCGTTGGTGGGGAGGAGCTGTTGAAGACAATAGTTTTGGAACTAATGAATTTTTAGATATGTGTGAAGTTCTGGGAGCAGAACCTTATTTGGCAGGAAATGTAGGAAGCGGATCGCCTCGTGAATTAGAAGAATGGGTTCAGTATGTAAATTATGAATCAGGTTCTCCAATGTCCGAATTAAGAAAGAAAAACGGTAGAGAAAAACCTTGGAAAGTCACTCTTTGGGGAGTCGGGAATGAAATGTGGGGATGTGGCGGAAATATGACTGCAGAATTTTATGCTAATTTATACAGGCAGTATGCTACTTTTTTACCAGACGGAAAGGGTGATAAAAAGTTATTTAGGGTAGCCTCGGGTGCAAATGGCGATGATTATCATTGGACAGAAGTTTTAATGCGGGATATTCCTAAAGGATTAATAGAAGCTGTTGCTTTACATTGGTACTCAGTTAGCAATTGGGAAAAGAAAGGAGCATCTACAAAATTTGATGAAAGCCAGTATTTTGAAACCATGAATGCGGCTGTTAAAATGGAAGAGTTAGTTCAAAAACACACTGCAATCATGGATAAATACGATCCGGAAAAGAAAACTGCTTTGGTAGTTGACGAGTGGGGCGGATGGTATGATACTGATGAAGGGGCAAGTCCATTATATCAACAAAATACAATGAGAGACGCTATGATTGCTGGCCTAACCTTGAATGTGTTTAACAATCATGCAGATAGAGTAAAAGGAGCAAATTTGGCTCAAATAGTAAACGTTTTGCAAGCAGTAATTTTGACTGATAAAGAAAAAATGGTACTTACTCCCACTTATCACGTAATGAAAATGTATAATGTACATCAGGATGCTCAGTTGATTCTTTTAAAAATTGAATCTCCAAAGTATGTTTTTGATAAAAAAGAATTACCGGCAGTTTCAGTTTCAGCTTCAAAAGATAAAGCAGGTTTAACTCATATTTCACTTGTGAATATTGATTTAAAATTAGAAAATAAAATTAAAATTGATTTAAAAGAACTAGGAATCAAAAATATTAAAGGATCTGTACTGTCTTCTTCAAAAGTTCAGGATTATAATACTTTTGAGAATCCAAACAAGATAACTCCGGTTGTTTTTAATAAATTCTCGATAAAGAATGATATCTTAGAAGTTACGATCCCGCCTTTTTCTGTTGTGGTCTTGGAAGGGAAGTAAAAGAGTAGATTCATAAATTGCAATTATGAAGTTATAACAGAAGAGTAATAAGTTGCTCTGGATTTGATGTGAAAATCTCGAACAGGGAAAGTATTTGTGCCAATAAGTCCAGGCCGTTTAAGTGATGTATTTGGGATACGAATTGCAATTTTTGAAGAAATAGAAAGCTAAACGAAATATTCGAAAGGTATTCAAAATGATACCAAGACAGAAAGGTCAAAAACATTTGTTATATTTGAATATTAGCACAGAGTCAAAAGAGATACAAATAAAAAGAAAATCCGGGAGCGTTCTTTTTTTGATAAAATTATGGAGACAGTTTTACAATCGCTCCTTATGAATCAGAATTTATTGAAATAAAGCGTGATGCAAAGCAGACCTGATGAGAAAAATCACAAAACATTTCAGATAGTATTGATTTTAAATTTTAGAAAAAATAAAATTCTTTAAAATAAATAAAGAGCATATTCAGCCTAAATATTTGCCTATCGGCTCTAATTTTCGATTGACCATTTTAGTATGAAAAAGAATATAAGACAAATCTGCATACACATACTCGTAATATTTTGGATTGCATCTTTCCAAAATATTATAGGGCAGTCGTCCTATGTTTTTCATCATTTAGAAACTAATGAAGGTCTTTCAAATAATAATGTAAAAGCTATTCTGAGAGATAGTTACGGATTTCTTTGGATTGGTACAGAGTCTGGACTAAATAGATACGACGGATATGGATTTAAGGTTTATAAAATGCATCCCGGTGTATCTAATGCTCTGTCTTCAAATAATATAGTTGAATTGCAGGAAGATGGCCTGGGTAATATCTGGATAGACTTAGGATACTCTTACATGGTATATAAAAGAGATAAAGATTCTTTTTCAGACACAAAACTGTTGTTGCTCAATCTGGGGATAGAGTCGGAGTTTAATGCTAAAGTTTTTGTCGATAAAAATCGTAATCTCTGGGTGCTAAACAAAAAGAAGGTGTTCTTTTATGATTTTAAGAAAAAAAAGACGTCTGTATTCCAATTAAAGACTCCTTTACAAGAGGAGATTTCTATTGCTGATAATGGTAAATTTCTGTACGCAATTCAATATAATTCAGGAGTTTGCTGGAAACTGAATAAAAATTCCGGGGTTTTAACCTTCATAGAATTACCTGACTTTATAAAACAGAATGCTATTAATGCCGCCAAYATGATTTATATAGATGGCAATAATGGACTGTGGATTTGTTCGGATAAAAGTGAACAGGTTTTTTACAAAAAGAATTCAATTGAAGAGTGGAAAAGATTTGAATTGCCTTCAAAATTAAAAACCGAAGCCAATCATATAACAAGTATTATCGAAAATCAGCCGGGACAAATCTGGGTAGGAACAGACCATAAAGGATTGTTTATCTATGACAAAGGAAAAGATTTGTTTAAAAATGTAGCATCTGATCCATGGGTCGAGACAGGCCCGTCATCGAACAGTGTGAAGTGTCTGTACAAAGACAACAATGAGACTGTCTGGATTGGATACAATAAAAAAGGACTTTCATTTTATCATGAAAGTTTCCGGAATTTTATCAATTTCCGACATCCTGAATGTTCCGATATCATGTCTATAATGGGAGACCATCATGGAAATATTTGGTTGGGAACAGATGGAAACGGATTATATATAAAAGAAAAAAACTCAGAGACCGTTAGGAAACTTCCAGTTCCAAACATCGCCATAATATCTATACTGGAAGACAGGAAGCATCGTATTTGGATTGGTACCTATCAAAAAGGGCTTTTTTGTTATGAAAATGGCAAAATAACCCAGTATACTACAAAGAACAGCAAAATAACCAGTAATAATATTTGGAATTTAAAAGAAGACAGGTATGGAAATCTATGGATAGGATCATTGGGTGGAAAAATTCAGGTATTACAATCAGACTCGGATAATTTTAATGCTGTGATTACCCCATTTGATGATATTGTTTATGCGTTGGATATGTCTTATGATGGCGGTGATAAAATGTATATTGGTACTGTATTTGGCCTTTTGGTAATTGATATTACGAATTACAAAAAGACTTTATATCATAGCAATAAGAAAGGAAATCAAACTTTTCCCCAAGATCAAATTTCAAATGTCTATAAAGATAAACGTGGCATTATATGGTTAGGCAGTAATGAAGGACTGATCATCTGGAATCAAAAAAAAGACACTATTTATTATTTTAATAAAGAAAATGGATTATGTGATAATTCAATTAAAGGTATAACAGAAGATAATCTCAATAATATTTGGGTAACAACAAGTAATGGACTTTCAATACTTACTGTTATGCCGGCATCAAATAGAGAATTTGTTTTTTCAAGTAAAAATTATTCAGTCAAAGATGGACTTATGAATAATTATTTTAATGACCGTGCTGTCTGTAAACTACAAAATGGAGATATTCTGCTTGGTAATGTGGAAGGATATACTATTTTGAATCCGAATAAAATGTCTGAAAAAGACCAATCTACACCAAAAGTTATATTTACTGAATTGACAGTGGGGAATAATACTATTCAGGTCGACTCCTATTATGATGGACGTAAGCTGCTCGAACACCCGATGCAATTAACTTCCGAGTTAAATTTCAGGCATGATGATAAACTTATCTCCTTACAGTTTACAACAGGAAATTTACTGAATGCTGATAAAGTAAAATATATTTATCAAATAGAAGGTTTTGATACACAATGGGTACCTACTCAAAAAAATAAAATAGTAATATCTTCACTTCCAACAGGTAATTACAGACTTTTAATAAAAGCACGTAATGGTGATGGTGTCTGGAATAATGTTCCAACAGAATTATTTATAAATGTAATGCCTCCTTTCTATTTTTCAATTTGGGCTTTTATCATATATGCAATTTTAATTATTAGTGCGCTGACATTTTTTGTTCATAAAACAAAAGAAAAGCATCTTATAGAACTGGAGCAGCATCGTATCCAGATTGATCATGATAAGGAAATACATATTAATGAGATAAAATTAAGGTTTTTCACCAATATCAGCCATGATTTGCGTACACCTCTCACGCTCATTATTACCCCTTTGCAGATTTTATTGAAAGATGCAGCCAACGAAAGCATGAGAAAAAAGCTGAGTGTTATGTATAAAAATGCACAACAGCTAATGGCATTAATAAACTCACTGCTTGATTTTCATAAACTGGATGTTGGTGTAGAAAGGCTGAATTTAAAGTCCGGCGATTTTGTTAGTTTTATTAATGAAATTTACACTTCATTTTGTGTTTATGCAGAAGAACGTAATATTAATTTATTGTTGTTCACTGATGTAGAAAGTTTAACAATGTCATTTGATCGGGATAAAGTTCAAAAGATACTTACAAACATACTTTCAAATGCATTCAAGTATACTCTGGATGGTGGTACTATTCGTATCCATATAAAACGAGCAAATGATACTGTTTCTGTAAGTGTTTCCGACACAGGATCTGGTATTAGCAACAAAGAAAAAGAACATATTTTTGAACGGTTTTATCAGGCTCAGCAGGAACAGGAAAAAACCGGAGCGGGTATAGGATTACATATTGTACATGAATATGTCAATCTTCACGGAGGATCAATAAATGTTACAGATAATGTGCCTCAGGGTAGTGTTTTTACCTTCCAGATTCCAATTAAAACAGCTGATTTAGGTACGGTAGAAGAGTATTCAACAGAAAATATTTCAGACGAATTTGCTATTGAGGAAGACGAAGTAACAAATATCATTACAAATAAAAAAATATTATTATTTGTAGATGACAATAATGATTTTTGTGAATTTATTAAAGATAATCTGGAGGATGAATATTATGTAATAACTGCCAATAATGGAGAAGAGGCCCTGAAATTGCTGCATAAGTTTAATGTAACCATTATTGTAAGTGATGTAATGATGCCTGTTATGAACGGAATAGAACTTTGCAGACAAATAAAAACTAATATTTATTGGTCTCATATTCCGGTTATCCTATTGACAGCACGTACTGCCGAAGAACATGTAATGGAAGGTTTGGAACTTGGTGCTGATGATTATATAACCAAACCTTTTAATTTTATTTTACTAAAACTGCGCATTCAAAAATTTGTAGATTGGACAGAGAAAAGTCATGTCTCGTTTAGCCAAAAATTAGATGTCTCTCCTGCAGAAATTACCATAACCTCTTTGGATGAAGCCCTGATAGCCAAAGCTATTAAGGTGGTAGAAGAACATATAAGCGACATTGATTTTTCTGTTGAAACCCTAAGTATAGCTTTAGGCCTAAGCCGTGGCCATTTATACAAAAAGTTAATTGCCATTACCGGTAAAGGACCAATCGAATTTATTCGAACCATACGATTAAAACGTGGACGCCAGCTTCTTGAAAAAAGCCAAATGCAAATTGCCGAAATAGCATATGAAGTAGGGTTTAATTCCCCAAAAAGATTTGCCAAGTACTTTCGGGAAGAATTTGGTTCCTTACCTTCTGAATATTTGCGCATATATAAACAGCAATAATATCTGTTGAGAGGAATTATTAAAATGCCTAATTCTAAAAAAGTGATAGAGGATTTAACAAATACAAGTACAATTTTAGAGAGTAGTAAGCTTAGGTTTACTACTTTTTTTTATACTAGTTAACCCGTTGGGTGTAATTATTAAAAACGTCAGTTCGAGTGTTTTTTGTGCAGAGAAACGGAACAAACTTCTCGATACGCTTCGCACTCGAAGTGACGTGTATCGAGAACCGTTTTTAATGATAATTTTTCTATTCTCGATACAATTTTCTATCGAAAATCACTCGAACTGACGAAAAATTATCATCAAAAACTAATTACACCCAACGGGTTACTACTTAATTTTTAACCTGGTCAATGAATGATACTATTTCCAAATCTTATTGACATAATTCCATAAAATTTCAGATTGATTTATAAATGTATTTGATATAGGTTTTCATTTAATACAATTGGCGTACTTTTTAGATACAAAAGGAAACGTTGTATGGCCTTGTTTTCTTGTTATTTTGTTTACTGAAACCATTTATAAACTATCGACCAATTTTTAAATTATGAGAAAAAAAATCAGGCCTATTTTCGCCTTCCTTATTTTGTTTGTTCAGGCCGTTGGTTTGGCGCAAGCCAAAAATCCAATAATTTTTGCTGATGTTCCTGATATGTCTATGATCAGGGTTGGTAAAAATTATTATATGAGCAGTACCACGATGCACATGAATCCGGGTGTGCCCATTATGAAATCTACAGATCTTGTCAATTGGAAAATTATTAACTATGCCTACGATACTTTGGCCGATATGCCGGAACTAAATTTGACAGAAGGAAAAAACACCTATAGTAAAGGTTCATGGGCAAGCAGTTTGCGTTACCACAAGGGCATGTATTATGTAACGACTTTTGCGCAAACCACAGGTGAAACCTATATTTTTAAAACAAAAGATATAGAAAAAGGAAATTGGCAAAGGGTTTCTTTCAAGCCAGCGCTTCATGACCATTCCTTGTTTTTTGATGATGATGGCAAGGTATATTTAATTTATAACGCGGAAAGACTAAAAATTGTTGAATTAAATGACGATCTGACAGGAGTTAAACAAGGCGTCCCGGAGAGAGTTCTCATCGAAAATGCCAGTGCACCAACAGGAAAAGAAGTAGGCCTTGGAGCTGAAGGATCTCAATTATTTAAAGTAAAAGGGAAATATTATCTATTTAATATTTGCGCGCCACGCGGTGAAATGCGAACTGTAATTATACATAGAGCAGATAATATCAACGGCCCCTGGGAAGGAAAAGTTGGCTTACAGGACAGGGGAATTGCTCAGGGCGGATTGATAGACACTCCTGATGGACGTTGGTTCTCTTATCTTTTCCGTGATTATGCTGCTGTTGGCCGCGTTCCTTATCTCGTTCCTGTTAAGTGGGAAGACGGTTGGCCTGTATTAGGAGAAAACGGCAAAGTACCGGAAACATTAGACCTGCCAGCCAGTAAAGGTTTGATTCCGAATTTAGTTACTTCTGATGAATTCAACCGAAAAAAAGGACAGGCAGCACTTCCTTTAGTATGGCAATGGAATCATAATCCGGATAATGCGCTGTGGTCTGTAACTGAAAGAAAAGGATTCCTGCGCCTCAAAACAGGAAGAATCGACACTGATTTTCTTCAGGCCAGAAACACACTTACACAACGCACTATTGGTCCAACCAGCTCAGCTTCTGTTGCCCTGGATGTATCCAAAATGAAAGACGGCGATTTTGCCGGATTCTCAGTTCTCCAAAAAAAGTATGGATTGGTGGGGGTTAAAATTGACGCAGGTCAAAAGTCGATAGTAATGATCAATGCTGATAATGATAAGCCTGTCGAAGTACAACGAATCCCATTGGGTCAAGACAAAATTTACTTCAGAATCGATTGCGATTTTACCGGCATGAACGATGAAGCTAAAAACCTTTACACTCTTAATGGGAAAGATGAAGCTAAATTTTCGTACAGCTTAGATGGAAAAGTGTGGAATCCTATTGGAAATATATTGAAAATGAAATATGATATCCCACATTTTATGGGGTACCGCTTTGGCTTGTTTAATTACGCCACAAAAAATACCGGTGGGCATGTTGATTTTGATTGGTTCAGAATTAAATATTAAGATAAATTATGAATAATTATCCAGCCGAACGGAGGATTTGTATTAACTAAATAACTAAAATGAAACATACCTATAAACTTATAGCGACACTTATAACTATCTTAAATTGTTCCATTGGAGAAGCACAAAATCCTATTGTGCAAACCAAGTATTCGGCAGATCCGGCACCAATGGTACATAACGGCACAGTATATTTGTATACAAGTCATGATGAAGACGATGCCAATGCTGACGGCAAGGGTTTTAAAATGCTCAATTGGTCACTTTATACATCAACCGACATGGTCAATTGGACAGACCATGGAATAGTTGCTTCTCTAAAAGATTTTAGTTGGGCAAAGCAGGAGAATGGTGCCTGGGCAGTTCAGTGTATTGAACGAAATGGTAAATTTTATTTATACTGTCCCATGCATGGCGGAAATATAGGAGTTTTGGTTTCAGATAGCCCTTATGGTCCGTTTAAAGACCCTATCGGTAAGAAACTTATCAATCATCATCCCTGGAACGATATTGATCCTACCCCATTTATAGATAAGGATGGCCAGGCGTATTTGTTTTGGGGAAATCCCGGCTTGTATTACGTCAAACTGAATAAGGACATGATATCCTGTTCGGGTGAAGTGAAACAAATACCCAACACTCTGGAATCTTTCGGTAAACGAGAAGGAGAAAAAAATAATATAAGACCTACCACTTATGAGGAAGGACCATGGCTGTATAAACGCAATAGTCTGTATTATTTATTTTTTGCCGCAGGACCAATATCGGAACATATTGGTTATTCAACCAGTAAAAGTATAACAGGACCCTGGAAATATCAAGGTGTCGTCATGCCTACACAAGGAAATTCTTTTACCAATCATCCCGGTATAATTGATTTTAAGGGGCAGTCCTATTTTTTCTATCACAATGGTGCATTGCCGGGAGGTGGTGGTTTTACCCGTTCAGTATGTGTAGAAGAAGCCAGGTTTAATAAAGATGGTTCGATTGTGCAAATGAATATGACAGAAGGCATTAAACAGAGTTTAAATCCATTAAACCCTTATGTCAAAACGGAAGCTGAAACCATTGCCTGGTCTGAAGGAGTGAAGTCGATGGAAGATAATGTGGCCGGCACTTTTATTACGGCAAAATACAATGACGCTTTTATCAAAGTAAAAGAAGTGGATTTCCGTAAAGGTGCTTCGAAATTCACGACAAGAATTGGCACAACGCACAACGGAAATGTTTCAATGGAGATACGATTGGACACTAAAGACGGAGAGTTAATCGGAACCGTAAATGTACCAATGACGGAAGGCAATGACAAATGGGCATTGCAGACAATTGATGTTAAAAAAGTTTCAGGAATTCACGATTTGTATTTTGTTTTTAAAGGAGAAGCCAAGACCGATATACTGTATTTTGATTATTGGAAATTTTTAAAATAATTTTTACAAAAAAAGCAATCTGTTGTCTAAAAAAGAAATTAGACAAAGCAGACCACGATGTTTTTGAAGGTCCAAACCGTATCTATTTTGAAGTAGGAGACTCTTTGGGATATGTTTCTGATGTTAAAAATAAGGATGCCCGTACCGAAGGAATGTCATATGGAATGATATTTATTAAACAATTACAATTATGCGTAGATTAATACTATTATTGACAGTCTCTTTATCTTTTTTGAGTATTTCGGCTCAAAATAAAGTTGAAAAATGGCGTATTTATGAGATCGTTCTTAATGGTGACTCAAAAGGTAATCCGTTCACTGATGTACAACTAAGTGCTAAATTTACAAATGGTGAGAACATAAAAATAGTTTCAGGCTTTTATGATGGAAATGGGATATATAAAATCCGTTTTATGCCACAAGCGACAGGTGCCTGGACTTATATCACATCAAGCAATTTAAAATCGCTTAACAATAAAAAAGGCAAATTTGAATGTTTTTCAAATACCAAAAGCAATCACGGACAAGTTGTAGTGAAAGATACTTTTAATTTTGCTTATTCAGACAATAAACCATATTACCCTTTTGGTACAACCTGTTATGCATGGGTTCATCAAGGAGATAGTCTTGCCCAATTAACATTGAAAACCCTTGCTAATGGATATTTCAACAAAATGCGCATGTGTATTTTCCCTAAAGACTACGATTGGAATAAAAACGAGCCACTCTTGTATCCTTTTGAGGGAAAGCCTTTAACTGATTGGGATTACACGAAATTTAACCCTGTATATTTTCAGAATATTGAGAAAAGGATAGCGCAATTGGATTCACTTGGCATCGAAGCCGATTTAATTGTTTTTCATCCTTACGACCGTTGGGGATTTCAAAAAATGGACAGAAAAACTGATGATTTATATATCAATTATATTATTGCCCGCTTTGCTGCCTATAAAAATGTATGGTGGAGTCTGGCTAATGAATATGATTTTATGAAGTCTAAGAATACAGTTGACTGGGACCATTTTATTCAGTTATTTGCCGAAAAAGACCCATACAATCACTTGCGTTCAATACACAATGGAGCTAACCTCTATGACCACGAAAACGCCTTGATCACACATGTGAGCATACAGAATGAAGATACCTATAAAGCAAAGGAATTAAGGTCAAAATATAAAAAACCAATAGTTTATGATGAATGTCGGTACGAAGGAAATATTAATTGGCCGTGGGGGAATATATCAGCTCAGGAGATGGTGAACAAATTTTGGCGTGGTGTTATAAATGGTGGCTTTGTTGGACATGGAGAAACGTATGTTACTGAAAATCCCGTTAAATGGGGATATGAATCGCAAGATATTTTGTGGTGGTCAAAAGGAGGAGTTCTCAGAGGGCAAAGTCAGGAAAGGATTAAGTTTTTAAGAAATATAATTGAATCTGCCCCAGGATATTTAACGCCAATTATCAATACGGAATTTTGGGTGCCGTATTCATATGTTGCTTTTAAAGATGAATATTTTCTGCACTATTTTAGTGTTGACCAGTCACGCAGCCAAATTGTATATCTACCCGAAAATTCAAAATATAAAATTGAAATTATCAATGCATGGGATATGACAATTACACCTGTTAAGGGAGAATTTAGTGGAAAAAGTTTAATTCAACTTCCGCAAAAACCTTTTACAGCGTTGCGCATCACTAAAATAATGTGATTCGTCTAACGTAATTGTGAATGAAGGAAGTGTTTAGTTCGTGTTTTTGGGATATTGAACTTATTACGGAAACAAGGAATCCCGGAAAAGCTATTATTTATAGAAAGACGGGATGTTGTTTTATAATAATTAGTTATTGTTTTAATTACTCCCAAGTCAGGACATGTATATTGTGTCACGTGCTTTTAAAACTTTCTATCATATTACTTTGAATTTGCTATCTTTCCATTGTGGGCACGGATTGCAAACCCGTTGAAATAAAATATTTTAATCGTAAATTTGAMTGAATTAAAGAAGATTAAAAAACAGCTGCTTAATAAGGTTTGTCAAAATGAGGAATGCTAAATTTGAAATTATATCTCTAAGTTCATCACTTGACCGGCCTAATGTTATTGACATGCAAAAGATCAAAACGAAAAAAAATAGAAATTGACTGCACAGCCCATCATCGAATATTTTAAAAATTATCTTCCTTTAAATAAAGAAGAAAGTTCATTATTAGATAAAAGGACGACACAACGACAAATTAAGCGCAGGCAAATGATCTTGCAGGAAAGTTTTGTTTGCAAACATTACACGTTTGTAGTTAACGGCTGTTTTAAAATGTATAGCATTGATGAAAAAGGAGGTGAACACAATATCAGTTTTGCAGTCGAAAATGAATGGATAGCGGATTTAGGAAGTTTCTATTCAGAGAAGCCAAGCAAACTGTTTATTGAAGCAATTGAACCTTCACTTATTCTGCAAATCGAAAAACAAGATTTACTTTACTTATTCGTTAATGTACCTAAGTTTGATCGAAATTTCAGGGTTATTATTGAAGAAAAATATATCGAACTTCAAAATCGTTTATTGCAAAACATTAGCTCAAATGCATTTCAATGTTACTTAGATTTTTTGGAGCAATATCCAAAGCTTGCATTAAGATTACCAAATACTCAAATAGCTTCCTATCTTGGTATTACACCTGAATTTCTTAGCAAAATTCGTAGTGATATGCCCATTAAGTAACTTTTAGTCTTAATATATATTAAGACTATTTCTTAAAATTGTTTATTGGCTCACGGCAAATTGACATTGTATTTTTACATTATAATTTTAAAGACAAAAAAATGAAAAATGTAATTATATCAGTAACAATCATTACTTCAATGTTGGTATTTAACGATGCACAAAGTCAAACTAATAATTTTAAAAACAAGAAAATGGAACAAACAAAAACTACAGAAAAAGCAGCAATCGAAAAATTAATTTTCACTTATCAAGACGCATTAAATGCTTCGGATACTGAAAAGGTAATTACACTTTACACTAAAAATGGTTCGTTAATAGCAAATGCAGCACCTACAGCTGATGGAATTGATGCTGTAAAAGGAACTTATCAATATGTGTTTGATAACTTCACCTATTCACTTAAATTTTCTATTATTGAAATTGAAGTGAATGGGAATATAGCTTTTGCAAGGTCAACTTCAAAAGGTTCATTCGTTATCAAAGCAAGCGGACAAACCCTGCCAGATGAAAATCGTGAACTATTTGTATTTGAAAAAGAGAACGGAGCATGGAAAATAGCTCGTTATATGTATAACAAATCGAAATAATTCAAGTCACACATTAAATTAATCGTAGCGAAGTAACTTAAAGTTTCGCTACTATTTTTTCATTAAAAAAAAATAAAACATCATGACAAATCATAAAAACTTCTTTGAGCAATTTGTTAAATTTATCAATACTGCCGATGAAAATTTGGCACAGCAGCTTATTAGTCCCACAGCAAAATTTTATGTTCCAGGTCAAGTAGAGCCTCTTATTGGTCCAGCAGGATATTTGGCAACTATTTGGATGATGCGTGAAGGATTTCCTGATATCCAATGGCATTTAGAAGAAATAATTTCAGAAAATGATAAATCTGCTATTCGTTTTACAATGACTGGTACACATAAGGGAACTTTTTTTGGAGTCCCTGCAACTGGAAATAGCATTAAAGTACAAGCCACTAATTTCTATCGTCTTACTGATAATCAGATTACAGAAGAATATGGACAACCTGATTTATTAGCATTATTGCAACAAATAGGAGCAGTACCTACGAATTAAAAAATAATATTCTGATAAAGATGACAGATAATAAAGCATAGGGTAGATGGAACTGAAAATCCTGTAGGTGAGGAACGAGATTTTTTTGCAATTAGGTAAGTTATCAATAGTTAACACACAGTAAAATCGTAGCACAAGCTATTTTAAGGATTAATAACTTAGTAATGACAGGGAGGACTGTAGAGTTTAGGTTCTAAACTTTATAAACTTAGGAAGATCATACATTCCCAATAAATAAAACTTCCATGACCTAATGGAGTCTTTGTGGTTCTCAAGAGCCTGTTTAGAAATCATTTTATGCAGGTTTTAAAAAGACTTTCAGTTAAAATATAAGAATTTACTGTATATGAAAATTAAATCTTGATATTAAATCACATTAGCTAAATTGATTTATTTGAATATCTATTTATGTGCAGTAAAAAAGATTTGCACTAAGGAAATAATTATATTCCCCTCCGCTGCCGCACGAATCCTTCAGTGTGGCTTGCTTTACTTACAACAGTTGTTGTTTTATAATTTTAATACCTTGTTGATAAATTAAATGTTAACAAGGTATTTAAAAAACATGAAAATATTAGTTTTCTTGGTACATGGACAGCGATGGCGATGGATGGCATAGCGGTCGAACATGTTACAACATAATTACCCTTGCTATAATTCAATAGCCAAATTATATCTCCATTCATTCGAAATACACTAAATTCTTTGGTACATCCAGATATATTCTACACGTGTAAATCAGTTTTGCTTCTACAACACTTTGGTGTTTTTAAATTATAATTCTTCAGCGAAAGCTTTAAATCAACTCAAAACCTTCTTTTTTAATAATCGAACCCGGATTAAAAACAAAGTATCTTTCTGAAGAATACTGAAGGTCTTTTCTAAAATTATTTGAAGCTCACTTAACAGTTTCTATTTCCATTTTGCCCTTTTCTGGAATGAGTTTAATTTGTGATGTTAGGAGCTTTCATACGATTCTATTTTTCAGCAAAATTGATTTTAAAAAGAACAGCAAATAAAGCATCTTTCCGGCAGACAAAATGCTCCTCCAAAATCTATAGAATTCTGTTAAAGAAACTCCTCTAATATGCAAACTTAATGTTAAAAATCAAATGTTTATATGTTCAGTTTATCTCGAATCAGGATCTATTTTAAATTATTGAAATAACAGTTTTTTAAGACATTAAATGTGATAATTAAATATTTATAGGTTTTTTTTTATGGTAATTCTATAATTGCAACAATTGGTACCGTTTTTAGATACAAAATGAGCCGTAGTTTGGCATTGCTTTATTGTTAATTTGTTCCCAACGTTACATGGAAATGTATAAGACAATGAAATAACAAATATTAAAAAGGTTTCATGACAAAAGACATTCTTTTCATGTAAAATTAAACCACTTAATTAACTAACTCAAAACTAATTTAATTATGAATGAAAAACATGTAATTCAACGCTTTGTAAAAGCAAAAAATCTCCTTAGTAAGTATGCCTTTCTGCTAATGCTTTGTTCATTTAGCTTGGCCTCAGCTCAAAATCCTGACGAAAAAATTACAGGAATTGTATTAGAAGATTCAAATGGCCTGCCACTTTTTGGGGTTACCGTTTCTCTTAAAGGAACTAAAGATGTTATATCTACTGATGCTAACGGTTCATTTTCTATTAAAGCTAAAATTGGAGAAACACTTGTTCTAAGTTATATAGGCTTTATAAAGCAGGAAATAAAGATTACCACTAGCGGTCAATTGACTATTCGCTTGAAAGATGATGTAAAGGCATTAGACGAAGTAGTGGTAATTGGGTATGGTAGCGCAAAGAGAAAAGATCTTACAGGGTCGATATCTTCCATATCGGGTAATGAACTTCGTAAAACAGTACCCGTAACTTTTGATCAAGCGCTGCAAGGAAAAGTAGCAGGTGTAGTGGTGATGCAAACATCTGGTCAACCAGGAGGTGGTGTTAATATACAAATACGCGGTTTGTCTTCTTTTGGTAATAGTTCTCCATTATATGTAATTGATGGAGTTATAATTGGTCAAAGTTATGGTGGGCCTAATGGTACAAATCCATTAGCTGCTATTAATCCTGCTGACATAGAGTCTCTTGATGTTTTAAAAGATGCATCAGCAACAGCTATTTATGGCTCACAGGCTACTAATGGTGTAATTGTGGTAACTACTAAGAGGGGAAAAGAAGGCGTTCCAAAAATTTCTTATGAATTTTCAACTGGATACCAAGAGTTGATCAAGCAATATTCTACTATGAATTTAAGAGAATATGCTCAGTTTATTAATGACAGAAATACTGGTTATGGCTGGGGTTTTGATCAAAGACCAGAATTTGCCAATCCTCAGTATTTAGGTCTGGGCACAAACTGGCAAGATGAATTGTTTAGAAGAGCTCCGGTACAAAACCATGTGCTTACTTTAAGCGGCGGGAATGATAAAACGCAATATTTATTATCAGGTGCTTATTTCAATCAGGATGGTATAGCTTTGGGTTCTGAGTTTGCCAGAGCTTCGCTAAGATTAAATTTAGACAATCAAACTACAAAGTGGTTAAAAATTGGAACTAGCTTACAGTTAACCCATATTGATGAGAATGTAAATTCAACAGGTTCAAGTGTTATTGGAGCAGCATTAAGTCAAACACCAGATATTCTTGTAAGAAATCCTGATGGCAGCTATGCTGGAGAAGAAAGCAGCGAAGGATGGATTACAAAACGTGTAAACCCAGTTGCTTTTGCTCTTATTAATAAAATTCAACCTAAAAGAAATCAGATATTTGGTAATTTGTATGCAGATATAACATTTAGCAAGAATTTGTCATTTAGAAATGAGGTATCAGGTAATTTTTCATTTAGAACAACTGATGAATATTATCCTAAATATAAGTTTGGGTTAGCTGAGAGATTAGTGAATGAAGCAAAATATGGCTATGAACAAAACTATTTCACTACTTTTAGGAGTTATCTTACTTATAATAAGGTCTTTAAAGATAAATACAACGTCAATGTGTTAGCAGGACATGAGTCACAGCTGTCTCAGTTTGAAAATGTTTCAGCAGGAAGGAGAAATTTCATTTCTGACAATGTTACCAATATAGGTAGTGGCGATGTAGCAACAGCGACCAATGGGGGAACGAGAGGAGACAGTGCGCAAGAATCTTATTTTGGGCGTGTGAATTTTATTTACGATGACAGATACTTGCTGACAGTTAATTTACGTTCAGATGGTTCTTCAAAATTTGCACCAGATACGCGTTGGGTATCTACTTATTCAGGAGCACTCGCCTGGAAATTAAATAATGAGAAATTTTTAAAAGGATCAAAAATAATCAATGAATTAAAGTTAAGGATTGGTTATGGTTTGACTAATAATCAAAATGTTAGAGACAATGCTTATTTATCAATGCTGCAATCAGTTTCAACTGCATTGTCAGGAAATTCGCAGCTTACTGCTAGTTTAGGAAACCCAGACGTTAAATGGGAAAAAACAGAATCTAGTAATGCTGGAATTGATGCAAGACTTTTTAATTGGAAGCTTAATTTTTCAGTTGATGTCTATAATCGTTTGACAGATGGATTGTTAATGCAAATCCCATTAGGGGGTTATTCTGGAACAACTACTAGTGGTTCTGCAGGAGCATTAGGTGCTCCATATATAAATATTGGATCGGTTGGAAATAGAGGTATAGACCTTCATGTGAATTCTACCAATATAACTACTAAAGATTTTTCTTGGAGTTCAGATTTTACGCTATCTCATAATAAAAACAAGGTATTAAAATTAAATACAGGCGGGGCTTCTTTGCCTGGATATTTTAATAATGAAGTAATTGCTCAAACAGTAGTTGGTGGATCTATAGGTGATTTTTATGGTTACAAAGTAGATGGGGGTGTATTTGCAACTGCAGATGATTTTAAAACACATGCTTTACCTACTACAACAGATGGTGCTCCATTGCCAATTACGCCAAATTCTGGGGGAGTATGGTATGGAGATCTTAAATTTAAAGATTTAAATGGTGATGGCGTAATTACTGAAAAAGATAGAACCTATTTAGGCTCTCCTATTCCAGTTGTTCAACTAGGTCTTGGTAATAACTTTACTTATAAAGGTTTTGACCTGAATATTTTCTTTAGTGCTAATGTTGGTAATAAAGTAATAAATGCAATGAGGATTAATGGAGAGGATCCTTCAACAAACTATGGTTTCTTAACATCATTAAAAGAGCATGCAGTTTTGGCTTTAAAAGATCCAAATGGGTCGGTTACAGATGTTGACAACGTATATGTTACCAACCCAAACACTACAGTTGTTGGACTTAAAAATAATAATAGTAATTTGAATCATCGTTTCTCTGACAAATATGTTGAAGATGGATCTTTTATCAGATGTAAAAATATTACTCTAGGATATAGATTTCCCGAAAAGTTGATTCAAAAAATACATTTGAGCTCTTTTCGTGTGTATGCTAATGTTAGCAATGCCTTTCTTATTACAAAATACAAAGGGATGGATCCAGAAGTGGGTTCATGGAATCCATTACAGGCTGGAATTGATTACGGTTATTATCCACAATCCCGAACATTAACTTTAGGACTTAACTTGGGACTTTAATTTTAAATAAATAAAATAACGTATTATGAAATATATAAATTTAAAAATGATTTGTGTTTTGTTTGCTGTGTTTTTTGCAGTAAGCTGTCAGGATGATTTTCTCGACCGACCTTCTCAGTCAGAGACAAGCACTGAAAATTTTTATCACACAAAAGAAGAGCTTAGGTTAGCTACAGCGGCACTTTATGGTAGTAAAACATGGGCACAATGGAATAACCTCGCATACCTTCCATTAGGGGACATATTAAGTGGAAACCTGATCCTGCCGTATCAAGGTGTAGATCTTGTGCAACTTAACACGTTTACGCTTTCAGGAGCCAACGGACGTTTAACAACCGGCTGGAATGCGCTATATATTATAGTGGCTCAATGTAATACCACAATTAAGGCTATAGAAAGAGCGCCTGCAACAATTTCTGAAGCAGATAAAAATGCTGCAATAGCCGAAGCAAGATTTATTCGAGCCATGGCATACTATCATCTTGTTATGTTATGGGGAGAAGTGCCTATCATTGAAGATAATTCGAAGTTAATAGAAACTCCTTTAGTAAACAAAAATAAAGTAGCAGATGGGTATCGATTTATTACTGAAGATTTAACTTTTGCTGTCAAAAATCTTCCTGCAGCTGATGTGAAAGGTAGGGTAACTAGCTGGTCAGCAAAGGGAATGTTAAGTAAAGTGTATTTAACTATGGCAGGACTAGGTCAAACAGGTGGTAGTACACGTAATCAGGAATATTTGGATTTGGCAAAAAAATATGCAAAAGATGTAATTGAAAACAGCGGCTTAACTTTACTTCCGAGTTATAAAGATCTTTTTAGAACACAATTCAATGATAATCCAGAATCATTATTTGCACTACAATGGTCTGCGACTACAGGATGGATGGAAGGAAATCAATTGTTGACATATTCGCCAAGCAATGAAATTAACCCTCAAAAAACGAATGCTTGGGGAGCTCCATCACCTAGTTATGATTTGTATTTATCGTATACTAGGCAGGATTCTATAAGACGTAAAGTGAGTATTATGCTCACTGGAGACCATTATACCGAGTTAAATGCTGCTGGTGGTGGCTATACTGCTACTGCACCATGGATGAAAAAACATATTATAGGTAATGAAGCAGACAACAATACACCTGCAATGTCAGCTTTGGGTTCTATACAGCATAATGCATTATTGAGATTAGCAGATGTTTATTTAGTGTATGCTGAGGCTGTCTTAGGTAATAATGGTTCTACAAGTAATGCTGATGCGTTATTGTATTTTAATAAGGTAAGAGAGCGTGCAGGGGTAGATCCGGTAACGGTACTTAATACAGATGTAATTTTAAATGAAAGAAGGGTTGAATTTGCTTGTGAAGGACAATATTGGTATGATTTGGTAAGACTTTCTTATTATAATCCTATAAAAGCCATTGATCTTCTTAATAATCAAAAAAGAGTAGTATTTGACTATAATAAAGATACTGAAATAGCTACACCTAAAGATCCTATAGCTATTATTAATCCTGCAACTGTTGCCACTTTTACTTTACAATTGCCTGCAACAGAAATAATTGCTAATCCAAAATTGAATCAACCTTCAGTTCCTTATTATGAATAATAAATATATAAATATGAAAAAATTATTAAATAACCGTATTAGTCATTTGCTATTTTTAAGTATGATGTTGATTGTTACAATGTTAACTTCTTGTAATAACGATGATGATTTAAATGGTGCTCCTGTTATTACAACAGTAAGGAATTATGCAGCCGCTCCTAATGATACATTAGTGACAAAAATTGTCCCTGGGCAATGGATTGTAATCCATGGAAAGAATCTAAAACAAGCCATTAAGATAAGTTTTAATGGTAGTCCAGCTAAGTTCGATGGTGGATTGTTTTCAGACGACACAGCTGTTTTACAAGTTCCTTGGTCTTTGCCTTTTAATAACATTGATCCTGATGTTGTTAATACTATACAATATGTTACCAATACCGGAACAACTACTTTTAAATTTGATGTAATTCCACCGCCAGCTACCATCACAGGCAATTCGATGACTGCTGCTACTAAGGTTGGTGATTCAATTTATATTTACGGCACCAATTTATATTTGATTAAAAAATTGACTTTAGCCGACATGGATATTTCTTCATTTAAAACGGCAGATGATGGTAGTTCTGTAGGATTTATACTTCCGGTAATTAATAAGCCAATGCCTTGGGCAGGAGTGCTTGTTGCTGCATCTGGTACCTATGAATTTGATGTTTTAATCGTTCCGGAAATTTATGCTGTTTCTAATGCAAATCCTTCGCAAGGTGATTTGGTAAGGGTGTATGGTAAAAATTTGAATGGTATTTCAAGTTTTAGTTTTGGAAGTAAGGCTGTTACAGCTTTTACCGAAGATCCGGATGGTACTTATGTAGAGTTTACAGCTCCTGATATGTGGAGCTACACTAGTGGAAAAGTGACTATTGTTAATACTTATGGAACGGTTTCTACTCCTTATGATATAAATACTCAAAATAACAAATGGTTAGGTCTTTTAGCAAATTTTGAGTGGGGTGATTATTTTGGGTACCAATGGTGGGGAGATATTTCTTTAGCTTTTGGTCCCGTAGCCGATTTTAATGGTTCGATGGGAACAAATAATTCTATGTACGTGTATTTTAATACTCCTGTTTTAGATGGCGGTGCCAGTAAGTACGCCCCATTAGGTAATTCTAATACTGGTAATAAATGGATACCTGCGGAGAATATTTCAGATCCTGTTGAAAACTGGGGGCTTCAATTTGAAATAAGTGTGGCTCACCCATGGGATGGTGGTACTCTTTATATTAGAACTGAATTTGCAGGTGATAATTTTGTAGCGCGTTATGAGCCTTGGAAAATCCCTGGTTCTAATAAGACTCTTGCTTATAAAACGAATGGTTGGCAAACAGTAACTATTCCTTTGTCTGAATTCAGATCAAAAGTTCTCACATTAGGAGATGGTGAATCAGCTTCTCGTTTAAACCAATTATTAGGGTCTACTGGTGCGAGTAGTTATAATATGACACTTAAAAATTTCGCTTCTTTTAAAACAACAACAGGTTTTTATGCCGCTATTGACAATATTAGGGTTGTGAAAATTAAATAACATTTTTTAAGTAAAGACCTGCATCTATTTCATAAAAGTTAAAATTTTTGCAGGTCTTAAATAAAAAAAATACTAATTATTAAAAAGTAAAAAATGAAAGTAAAACATTTTTATAAAATTGTACTACTGCTGATCGTTACCGGATTTTCGGTCTCTTGTTCCAATAATGAGGATGAAGCTCCAGAATTATCGGTTTCAGAGAAAACTGTTTCTTTTGAAGCCGGAGGAGGTACATCTGGAGAAATTACCATTAAAGCAAACAGTAAATGGAGTATTAGTAATTCCTCACCTTGGTTGCAATTAACCCAAACAAGCGGCAATGGTGAGGCTGCTGTACTAACATTAACAGCCTTAAGTAATGGAACTAAATTATCTCGTTCTGTTATACTAACTGTTGAGGCAGATAATGGTCAGGCTCGAAGAATTACGGTTAAACAATTAGGTAGTTTATACCCATCATACAATTTATCGCCTAAAGCTCCCGATGAAACAGGAATGGGCAGTACAGCGATGCAATTGTCGGGAAAAATGCTTATGGGAATAAATATTGGCAATACCATGGAATCACCAAACGAAGGGGAGTGGGTGAATAGTAAAATTACAGAATTGTATGTAAAATTTTTAAAACAAAAAGGTTTCAATGCCGTACGGCTTCCAACTGGCTGGGTTTGGAGTCATTTAAGTGATCCGGATAATGCTAAAATTGACCCAGTATGGCTTAACCGAGTGAAAGAAGTAGTTGGATGGTGTGTGGCTAATGATATGTATGTGGTACTGAATACTCACGGAGATGCTGGCTGGCTTGAAAATAATGTCAATGCGGCAAAGCAAGAGTCCGTTAATGCTAAACTAAAGGCGGTTTGGGAGCAGATTGCTACAACAATGCGTGATTTTGATGAGCACCTTATATTTGCAGGCACGAATGAGCCTGCGGTTGATAATGCCGAGCAGATGGCCATACTCGATAGTTACCACCAGACATTTGTTAATGCAGTTCGCGCTACCGGAGGCAAGAACAGCTACCGTGTGCTGGTTGTGCAGGGGCCTAGGACTAACGGTGAATTAACTTATAATCTGATGAATACGCTGCCAAAAGACAATATTCCTAACAAGTTGATGGTTGAGATACATAACTATACGCCTGCTACATTTACGCTACTAACGGAAGGAGATGTAAGTTGGGGAAACATGGTTTACTACTGGGGGGCTGGTAATCATTCTACTATTGAGCCGGAACGCAACGCCACCGGTGTTGAAGAGGGTGCGATCGATGCTGAATTCCAAAAGATAAAAGAGAAGTTTGTTAATAAAGGTATCCCTGTGATGCTGGGTGAATATGCAGCCTGGAGGAGGAATGCCATTAACAACGCGAATTATCTTCCTAAGGATCTGGCTAAGCACAACCAGTCTGTAGATTACTGGACAACTTATGTGACCAAGCAGGCTAAAGCGAATGGTATTGTGCCATTCTATTGGGAGACAGGTTTTATGTTTGACAGAAAGAATAATGTGGTAATGGACCAACCTATGTATGATGCCATTGTTGCAGGATATAAATAAAAAGTAAGATGCTATAACTAAATAGAAATACAGTTTTGCAGAGGTTCATGCATAGAGACTGAATTTAAAAAAATCTGTGACTCTTAGGAGTCACAGATTTACTACATATAGGGAATCTCACTGGAATCATGACTTTTAAACTTGAAATTTATTAATTGAAATAAATAATTCTAAAAAGTAAAAAATGAGACTTAAACATTTTTATAAAATTGTACTACTGCTGATCATTACCGGATTTTCGGTCTCTTGTTCAAAAAACGATGAGGAACCACAATTATCGGTTTCAGCAACAACTGTTTCTTTTGAACCGGAAGGAGGTACATCAGAAGAAATTACCATTGAGGCAAACAGTGCATGGAGTGTTAGTAATTCGGCAACATCCTGGTTGCAGTTAAGCAAAGCGAGTGGCGATAATGGGACTGCAGCCACAACAATAACTGCTGCAAGTAACGAAACCCAGTTTACCAGGTCTGTTGTACTAACTGTTGAGGCAGCTAATGGTCAGGCCCGAAGAATTACGATTACACAAACAGGTAATTTATATCCATCATATAATTTAACGTCTAAAGCTCCCGATGAAACAGGAATGAGCAGTACAGCGATGCAATTATCGGATAAAATGCTTATGGGAATAAATTTTGGCAATACCATGGAATCTCCAGTCGAAGGGGAGTGGAATAGTAAAATTACCCTAGAGTATGTGAAATTTGTAAAAGGATTAGGTTTCAATGCTGTAAGGCTTCCTACCGGATGGGTTTGGAGTCATTTAAGCGATCCGGCAAAAATGAAAATTGACCCTGTATGGCTTAAACGTGTGCACGAAGTGGTTAAATGGTGTGTGGATAATGATATGTATGTGATGCTGAATGCTCACGGGGATGATGGCTGGCTGGAAAAAAATGTCAATGCGGCAAACCAAGAGGTGATTAATGCGAAGCTAAAGGCGATATGGCAGCAGATTGCTACAGAAATGCGTGATTTTGATGAGCACCTTATATTTGCCGGCACAAATGAACCTTCGGTAGAGAATGCCGAGCAGATGGCCATACTTAATGGTTATCACGAAACTTTCATCAAGACAGTTCGCGCTACCGGAGGTAAAAATAGTTATAGAGTGCTGGTTGTACAGGGACCTTCAACTGACATTATTAAAACTTCTCAGCTGATGACTCCAACTACGCTTCCTCATGACCAAATACCTAATCGTTTGATGCTTGAGGTACATTTTTATGGACCTTGGCATTTTAATCTGCCAAAAGATGGAGTATATAATGCGGACACCAAAGCGAGTTATTACTGGGGGGGTGGGAACCATTCTATTATTGAGCCATTGCGCAACGCGCCTGATGGAGAAGAGGATGATCTCCGTGTAGAATTAGGAAAGATTAAAAAGTTTGTTGATGCAGGTATCCCTGTGATGCTTGGTGAATATGCAACATGGAGGCGTTCTGCCGAGCATGGCGACGTGCAGATTCCTCTGGATACGGAGATGCACAACAAATCTGTAGATGCCTGGACAACTTTTGTGACCAAAACGGCTAAAGCTAATGGTATGGTGCCATTCTTATGGGAGATAGGTTTTATGTTAGACAGAGCTAATAATAAGGTAAWGGATCAGGCTATGTTAGATGCCGTTAAAGCAGGATATAATTAAAAAGTAAGACGCTATAACTAAATAAAAATACAGTTTTGCAGGGTATCATGTATTGGTACCATTAAGTAAGGACTGAATTTAAAAAATCTGTGACTCTTAGGAGTCACAGATTTACTTAATAAAGAATTCCCAGTGAAACAATGGGATTTAAAATTTATTGATTCTGAAAAAAAAACAAAAAATGATACTTAAACATTTTTATAAAATTATTTTACTGCTGATCGTTAACGGTACTCTTTCAGCACAAACTGTTTGGTTGGATCAGCTGGATCTCAGCGTAGCTTCACAGGGCTGGGGCATACCTAAAAAAAACAGGACGGTTGATGACAACATCATGACCATCGCAGGCAAAACATTTGAGCGCGGCTTCGGCACACATGCGGAAAGCTCTCTTTTTATTCGGCTTGATGGTAAGGCAGATTCGTTTACCGCGCAGGTTGGCATTGATGATGAGGTGAAAGGGCGTCAGCCCGACGTAGAGTTTATTGTATACGGCGATGGAGCAAAGCTTTGGTCGAGCGGTGTAATGCATGAAGATGATACTGCACGGCTATGTAGTGTGAAACTTTCGGGTGTGAAACAACTTGAGCTGCGGGTAATAGACGCAGGAAACGGTGGCAGCGATCATGCCGACTGGGCAGATGCAAAATTTGAGGCGGTCGGCGTATCAACTTTTGCTACTTTTTATCCTGTCCCAAGTGAGCCCTACATTCTTACCCCTGAACCATCGGCAAAACCGAAGATCAATAGCGCAAGCGTTTTTGGTGTCCGCCCGGGCTCTCCGTTTCAGTTCAGGATACCTGCCACCGGAGACCGTCCAATGACCTTTCAGGTTACCGGCCTGCCTCAGGGACTAAAGCTGGACCCAAAAACAGGACTTATCACCGGCAAGCTTGAAAAAGCCGGCACTTACGCTGTTCAATTGAAGGCAAAGAATGCGAAAGGCACAGCCGAAAAAAGTTTACGCATTATCTGTGGTGATAAAATTGCCCTTACCCCGCAAATGGGCTGGAATAGCTGGAATTGTTTCGCTCATGAAGTTTCCGGTGAAAAAGTTAAGCGCGCCGCGGAAATAATGGTGAAAACAGGACTTATAAATTACGGATGGACTTATATAAATATTGACGACTACTGGCAAAATAACCGCGATTCGAAAGATCCTTCCCTGCAGGGCAGGCTGCGGGACGAGGCTGGTACTATAGTTCCCAATAAAAAGTTTGGAGATATGAAAGCCCTGACAGACTATGTGCATGGTCTCGGTTTGAAGATCGGCATCTATTCCAGTCCCGGCCCCTGGACCTGTGGTGGCTGTGCCGGCAGTTATGGTCATGAAAAGCAAGATGCCGAAACGTATGCCAAATGGGGTTTCGATTATCTGAAATACGATTGGTGCAGTTATGGAGGGGCGTTAAATGGAATACCTGATAACGACCCAAGCAAAGTAATCTCTATCTCTTACAATGGAGGTTATCAATTGGCTACGGCCGTCAAACCATACAAACTAATGGGAGAGTACATCCGTCAGCAGCCCCGCGACATTGTTTTCAGCTTGTGTCAGTACGGAATGTCGGATGTTTGGAAATGGGGCGATTCGGTAAATGGAAACTCCTGGCGTACAACGAATGATATAACGGACAACTGGTCCAACGTTAAAGGCATTGCATTGGCTCAGGATCAGTCTGCAGCCTTCGCTAAACCCGGTAACTGGAACGATGCGGACATGCTGGTTGTAGGACATGTAGGCTGGGGGAACCTTCATCCGACCTTGCTTAGACCAGACGAGCAGTATCTTCACGTCAGCCTTTGGAGCCTTTTCTCTACTCCTCTGTTAATTGGCTGCGATATGGAAAAGCTGGATGCTTTTACCCTGAATTTATTGACAAACAATGAAGTGATTGCTGTTAATCAGGATGCTCTTGGCAAACAGGCTACCTGTGTTCAGACTATCGGAGATCTGCGCATTTATGCAAAAGAATTGGAGGATGGCAGTCGTGCAGTAGGCTTTTGCAATTTCGGTCTGGAGAAAGTGGATATCTCTTACAAGGATCTGAATAAGCTTGGTATTTCAGGAAAGCAAAAGGTGCGTGATCTTTGGCGGCAGAAAGACATTACAACAATCCATGCGGACAAAGAGGCTCTTTCGGTGAAGGTTCCGTTGCATGGCGTGGTTCTGTACAAATTTACGCCGGTTAAATAGCAGGATCAGATCTCTTAACCTGACTCGATTACCAAGTAAGGAAGCTTACTTGGTAATCATTTGGGATAAACTTAATATGCAGGGTTATGGTTGTTAAAATATTTGGTTCAGGCCTTGAGGCTCGTAACAATGAAGTCCTTAAAGGTTTACCATAGCAGGCAATGGCCAAAATTTTTATTGGGCTTCTGCAAAAATAGAAGATAATGAAATTATTGTAACTTCTGATAAAGTAGATTTTTCCGTCGCAGTTCGTTATGCCTGGGGGCGGATAACCTTGATTGTAATTTAATTAACAAGGTAGGGCTTCCCGCCATACCTTTTCGTACGGATATATGAAAAAAAAAACACTAAATAAATTTTCAACTAAACACAAATTAATGAAAAATTTTATTTTTCTCTTAATATCAATATTTAGTGCTTTTTGTACAAAAGCACAAACAAAGTATAGCGATTATCCTATTAAAGCATTAAATATTCAAAATGTAGTATTGACCGATAGTTTCTGGCTACCCAAAATTAAGGTCATTCAGGATACTACCATTCCTTATGCTTTTGACAAATGTTCAAAGGAAGGGCGAATGGAAAGTTTTCTTATTGCGGGTGGAATGAAAAAAGGCAAGGTGCACGGGAAAATGCCCTGGGATGATTCAGACTTATATAAGATCATAGAAGGAGCTTCTTTTTCGCTTATCAGCAATCCTAATCCTGTTCTTCATGCCTACCTTGATTCCATTATCGCCATTATTAAAATCGGACAGGAGAAAGATGGATATATTACTACCTGGATGACCATAGACCCGACAACTTCTCCCGCAAATTGGTATAAACCGGCTGGGAAACGATGGGCTGGAGAAAGTGCGAGCCATGAGTTATACAATAGCGGACATCTTTTTGAAGCTGCATCGGCACATTACATCGCCACGGGCAAAAGAAATTTTTTAGATATCGCCATTAAAAATGCTGACTTGCTGGTGGCTGTCTTCGGTCCTGGCAAGCTTCAAATTCCGCCGGGGCATCAGATTGTTGAAACGGGATTAATCAAACTCTATCTTATTACTAAAAATGAAAAGTATCTTGAACTGGCAAAACTTTATCTGGACTGGAGAGGAGATCCAACGACTCATCAATTGTATGGAAACTCCAACCAGGATCACTTGCCTGTTGTTAAACAGGAAGAAGCAGTTGGACATGCAGTAAGAGCCGTATACATGTATGCAGGGATGACTGACATTGCTGCCATCTATAAAGATCAGGCTTATCTGAATGCTGTAGATAAGCTATGGGAAAATGTGGTCAACAAGAAAATGTATATTACAGGAGGTATCGGCTCGAGACATGATGGAGAAGCTTTCGGAGATAATTATGAATTACCCAATCTCACAGCATATAACGAGACTTGTGCTGCTATTGGTAGTGTATATTGGAACCATAGATTATTTCTTCTGACTGGTGAATCAAAATATTACGACATTATTGAAAGAACATTGTATAACGGATTGCTTGCTGGTATTTCTTTGAATGGGAATAAATTTTTCTATCCAAATCCATTAGAGTCGGATGCCAAATATACTTTTAACCATGGTTCCTGTACCCGCCAGTCCTGGTTTGAGTGTTCTTGCTGCCCAACCAATTTAATCCGGTTCTTACCCACAGTACCAGGGCTCGTTTATGCTACTCATGAAAAAGATTTATATATCAATCTTTTTATGTCTAATCAAGCGAAGTTAATTGTAGGAGATACAAAGGTTGAAGTAAAACAACAAACTGGATATCCATGGAATGGGCAGGTTAATATTGAAGTTAATCCGGAGAAAGCAACAGCTTTTACCTTAAAGCTCCGTATTCCCGGATGGGCAGTGAATAAGCCTGTTCCCGGGACTCTTTATCAATACATAGGAGTAAATTCCGGAACAATGAATCTGAAGATCAATGGTAAAAATGAAAACCTGACAATGAATAACGGTTATCTTGAAATAAACAGAAACTGGACTAAGGGAGACAAAATCGAATGGTCAATTCCTATGAATGTCCGACGTCTTATTACCAATGAAAAAGTACAATCAAACAAAGACCTCGTCGCTCTTGAATATGGCCCTATTGTTTACTGTACAGAACAGATTGACAATGCCGGACAATTATCTGAAATGACCATTCATGACAATGATGAATTTTTTGTTGAGAACAAAAATATTTTATCTAACCAGGTTAACATTCTTAAAGGCAATATAGTCGGGTTAAAAGGAACTGACAAACCGATTTTTATACCCTATTATACATGGTCAAACAGAGGGGTGGGGAAGATGAAGGTATGGTTATCTAGAAAAGTTGAGTGAAATTCATGGAGTGGCTCTGTATAAATTTACGCCGGTTAAATAGCAGGATAATATCTTTTAATCTGAGCTCGATTTATAAGCAACGAAGCTTTATATGTCTCTCATTTATATAATGTAATATATTTTGTCAAAAATAAGTGAAACAAAATAAGAGTTTAAAAAAAATACGATAACCAATAAATAATTTCTTAGGCAGGCATCTTCCTAAAATTTAACAAATATGTACAAGCTAAATTCAAATACAAACAAATCCTATTATACAAAACTAAGAGCGTCGGTGTTCGTGCTTTTGGCAAGCTGTTTTTTTTCATGTTATGCGCAAAATATTGCTGGCATTGAGCGAAAGCAGTTATTTGATAATGATTGGAAATTCTTTTTAGGAGATCCTTTAACAGCCGCATCGAAAAAAATCAACGAGAAGAATTGGCGTAAGCTCGACTTACCTCACGACTGGAGTATTGAAGGAAAAATAGATCGTAAAAATCCGACAGGGAAAGATGGAGGATATTTTCCGGCCGGTGTGGCATGGTACCGGAAAACTTTCAAAGTTCCTCAAGAATGGAAAGGTAAAAATGTTTCCATTTATTTTGAGGGGGTTTACATGAATTCCGAAGTGTTTATTAACGGGGTATCGCTGGGAACATATCCTTATGGCTATTCATCGTTTAGTTATAACCTTTCGCCTCATCTTGCTTTTGGCCAGGAAAACGTCATTGCAGTAAGGGTGGACAATTCCCAACATAAGAACAGCCGCTGGTATAGTGGTTCAGGTATTTATCGGCATGTCTGGATGATGGTTACTGACGCTGTACATGTGGACAATTGGGGCGTAGCCATTACAACTCCTGAGGTGTCTTCAAAAGAGGCAAGCGTTCAGATAAAAACTTTGGTAGAGAATGAAACAAGTTCGCCTCAAAATATTATCCTTAAAACCCAGATACTAGCTGGAAATTCTAAAAGCGTTGCGGATAATCAAACGAAGGTACAATTACCTGCCAAGAGCAAACAGGAAGTTATACAGATCATCAAGGTTTTAAATCCTTTACTGTGGACACCGGAATCTCCCAGTTTGTACCAAGCACAGGTGCAGATAATAAAAGATAACAAGGTTGTGGATGATACGAAAACCAATTTTGGTATACGCTCCATAGAATATACTGCCGAAAATGGCTTTCGGCTTAACGGAAAAACAGTAAAAATAAATGGAGGCAATGTACATCATGACAATGGCTGCCTGGGCTCGGCCGCTTTTGATCGTGCGGAGGAAAGAAAGATTGAGTTGCTTAAATCCGCAGGCTTTAATGCGGTGAGAACGTCACATAATCCCCCTTCCGAAGCTTTTTTAAACACTTGTGATAAATTAGGCCTACTGGTGATGGATGAATCATTTGATTGCTGGAAATGGAAAAAAAACGAGCATGATTATTCCAAATATTTTGAAATGTGGTGGCAACGTGACTTGGAAGCAATGGTTAAACGTGACCTGAACCATCCTTCGATTATTATGTGGAGCATAGGCAATGAAATAGTGGAGAGGGGCGAACCTCAAGCTGTAGAAACCGCTGCAATGCTTGCAAAAGCGCTGAAGAAAATAGATAACACCCGTCCTGTTACATCCGCTGTGTGTGAGTTAAATGATAAACCCTGGACTATTTTTGATTCGCTGTTTGCGGTACACGATGTTGCCGGTTATAATTACAAAATGAACAACGCACCGGATGACCATAAGAGAGTTCCTTCGCGTATTATTCTTCAGACAGAGTCGTTTGCGAAAGATGCTTTTGACAATTGGAAGATGGTGCAAAACAATAATTATGTTATCGGAGATTTTGTATGGACAGCTATGGATTATCTGGGAGAATCAGGAATAGGCGGTTGGTATTATACTGTTGATGCACCCGAAATGTATCCATGGCATGGAGGCTATTGCGGCGACATAGATGTGATTGGTTGGAGAAAACCTATTTCACATTATCGAAGTCTGTTATATAACAATACCGAAAAATTATATATGGCAGTACGTGAGCCGGAAAAACCTTCTTTGGGAATTAAAGTCAACTGGTGGACGTCAGGGCCTACCTGGGAAAGCTGGACTTGGCCGGGGTTTGAAGGGAAAAATGTTCAGGTTGAAGTTTATTCAAAATATCCCAAAGTTCGACTTTATCTCAATGATAAACTCATTGAAGAAAAAGCAACGGCTGAGGAGCAGCAGTTTAAAGCTACATTTTATGTGCCTTATTCATCTGGTATTTTAAAAGCTGTGGGTGTAGAAAATGATAAAGAAATTGAATCAAAAGTTCTTCAAACTTCCGGCGATGTTGCAAACATAAAACTAACTGTTGATCGGAAAGAAATATTGGCAAATGGACAAGACTTGTCTTATGTAACAATAGAATTAACAGACAAAAATGGAATAATTCAACCGAATGCCGCGAACCCTTTGCAATTCAAAATTAAAGGTCCGGGTATAATTGCCGGAGTTGATAATGCCGATTTGCAAGACTTCGATCCATACGTTGGCAATTCACGCAAAGCATGGAAGGGACGCGCCTTGGGGGTCATTAAAAGCACTCACATTACTGGAGATATTAAGCTTACAGTTAGTTCACCGGGTTTACCTGAGGCTGTTTTAAATGTCAAAACAGTTAAGCCCTGATTTGAGTAAAAAAATATTTATTGAAGTCAGGGGACAGGACACGGAATAGGTTTGTGTGGAGCAAAAAATTGATGCATTATAAAAGAAAATTATAAAAGCATTCACTCGCCCCGGGGAAGGATTAACCTGTTTGTTACAGTTGCTTAAAGAATAATAATTAATTGAAATTAACCCTTAACGAGTATCCGTTTTTGGGTAAAATAAAAAAAGCATGTTTAGAAAAAAAGTATTATTAAGTACAGCCGTTGTTATGGCTGTTCTGGGAGGCAGAGAATCTGCAGAAGCTCAGACCAGTGCAGGTAAATCGAAAAAGTTTAAAGAAAACCTGGTAGAAAAATTCGCAAATGTTTCGCCGAAGCTTACTTCCAATGATGCGAATCCATTATTAGATTTTATGTTTACGGCCGACCCGACAGCTGTAGAATACAATGGAAGAATTTATGTGTATGCCACGAATGATCATCAACAGTACGAGCATGTAGGAAAGGAAGGGAAAAATTCATACGAGCATATCCATACACTGGTCATGATGTCTACCGATGATATGGTCAACTGGACATATCATGGTCTCATAGATACTGCAAAGCTGGCACCATGGAGTCAGAATTCCTGGGCGCCTTCCATTACATCCAGACAGGAAGCAGATGGTAAGACTCACTTCTATTTGTATTACTCCAATAGCGGTGTTGGCTCAGCCGTGCTTACTTCCACCTCTCCCGTTGGTCCGTGGAGTGACCCGTTAGGAAAGAACATAGTTGACCGTTCTGTTCCCGGTGTAGATGTAGATGCTCCATTCGATCCCGGAGTTCTTATTGACGACCAGGGTACAGGCTGGCTGACTTTTGGAGGCGGAACGCCTAAAACCAAATATATGCCGGATAATGCCAGAATCGTCAAATTAGGAGCAGATATGATCAGTTTGGCGAGCGATGTTGCCAAGATCCCCGCTCCTTATTTTTTTGAGGCCAGCGATCTTAACTTTATCAATGGAACCTGGGTTTATACCTATAATACGAGTTGGGAACCACGTACTGAATGGCCTTATACGAATATTGATAAACCAACCCAATGCAATATGTCCTATATGACGAGTAAAACACCCTTAAATCCGGATAGCTGGAAGTATCGCGATAATTACTTTAAGAATACAGGCGATGTTAATGTGGGGCCTTTGACAAACAATCACACGCACCTGTTCAAGTTTAAAGAGAAATATTATATTGCTTACCATGCCATGTATTTACAGGATTATTTTGGCACTAAGGGTGGTTTTCGTAATGTAGGTATCGAAGAAATGCAAGTGGATGAAAAGAATGTGAATATCCCTATGGGCAAAGCAACTTTTAAAGGTCCGTCACAACTTAACCCATTAAATCCATTTGTTCTTCAGCAGGCAGAAACTACAGCAGGCACTTCGGGGCAAGTCCAGTTTGAAGCTGTTGGTAATGTGGGCAATATGGCTGCCAAAGGAAAAGCAGATAAACAATGTCTCATGGTTCGGGGAGCTGATTTCAGCAAACAGATTCCTAAAAAATTTGAAGCCAGGGTGAAAGGAAAAGGTAAAATTGATGTGTATGTAAATAATTTGAAAGGCACACCTATTGTTTCTCTTACATGTGATGGGAAGGAATGGACTACACTCTCAAAGAAAATAGGACAGAAAATAGATAAAGGAGTTGGGAATATTTATTTTGTATTTAATGGAGAAGATTTTTTGTTTGATGAATGGAAATTCATTTATTAATCCGTTACTGGTCTTGTAACTAACAGCACAGATGTATCCCCATGCTTTCTTTGTTGGTCATAATAATAAGGATGAAAGGCAATAAAGCTTTTTTGAGTTCAGATGATTCAGAATTTGAAACAAAAAGGTAGAATAATATTTAAAGTGTTTCTATACTATCTAACCAATTAAACCATTAAAATTATGAATTTCAAACATTTTTACAAAGTATTAGTATTACTTATTGTTAATATGATTTTTCTTTCTTCATATTCACAACCCGTGAGCTATCCGTCTTATAATACCTCCCCAAAACCAGCCGATGCTACGGGTATGTCCAGTAATGCCGTGCAACTGGGGGCAAAAATGCATTTGGGAATAAATTTTGGCAATACCATGGTAACCCCAGAAGAAGGTGAGTGGACTGGTAAAGTTACCGAATCGTATGTGAAATTTGTAAAACAAAAAGGTTTCAATACTGTACGGCTTGCCACTGGCTGGGTTTGGGGTCATTTAAGCGATCCGGCAAAAATGAAAATTGACCCTGTATGGCTTGCCAGAGTGAAAGAAATAGTTGGATGGTGTGTGGCTAATGATATGTATGTGGTACTAAATGCTCATGCGGATCTTGGCTGGCTGGAAGATAATATTAATGAAACTATGAAAGACTCGGTTAACGCTAAACAAAAAGCGCTTTGGGAGCAGATTGCTACCACCATGCGTGATTTTGATGAGCACCTTCTTTTTGCAGGTACGAATGAACCTGATGTTCGAGATGCCCAGGGGATGGCCATACTTAATGGTTTTCATGAAACATTCATCAAGGCAGTTCGCTCTACGGGTGGAAGAAACAGTTATAGAGTACTGGTTGTGCAGGGACCTGACACTGATCCTCATAGAACTGCTGATTTGATGACTACGTTTCCAACAGACAACATTCCTAACAAGTTGATGCTCGAGGTGCATGACTACACGCCTTCTACATTTACGATATTAACGCAGGGAGATGCAAGTTGGGGCAAGATGGTTTACTATTGGGGAGCCGGGAATCATTCTACTATTGAGCCAGAGCGCAACGCCACAGGTGAAGAAGAGACTTTGATCGATAATGAATTCAAAAGGATAAAAGAGAATTTTGTTGATAAAGGTATCCCTGTGATACTGGGGGAATATGGAGCATGGAAAAGGAATGCCATTGACAACGCGAATTATCTTCCTAAAGATCTGAATAAGCATAACCAGTCTGTGGATTACTGGACAGGATATGTGACTAAACAGGCTAAAGCAAATGGTATTATACCATACTATTTTGAAACAGGTTTTATGTTTGACAGAGCTAATAATGTGGTAAAGGATCAGCCTCTGTTTGATGCCATTATTGCAGGATATAATGCTGCAGCAGTACCTTCTGTTACCTACGTTACTTTAGCCAACCGTGGTACTGGCTTGCGTATCGATGGAATGGGCAGAACCACAAATGGCTCCAACTGTGGACAATGGCCTAGTGGAGGAAGTTTTAACCAGCAATGGACCATAGAGACGGTTGGAAACTATGTGATGTTAAAGAATCGTGCTACAGGATTGTATCTTGATGGTATGTATAGAAATACGAATGGTTCCGCTGCAGGGCAATACAGTTTTAGTGGTAGTGATGCACAATATTGGACACGCGAAACTGCTGGAAGCTATGTTAAGTTTAAGAATAAGGCGACCGGATTATATCTCGATGGAATGGGTATAAAGACCAACGGTGCTGATTTAGGCCAATGGGCTGCAAGCAACCATAATAACCAGCAGTGGACGATCACTACAGTGGGGAATGGACAAACCGCCAAAATGGGTTCGATGTCTAAAGATGATATTGCAGAGGAGCCAAACTTTTCGATAGATTTTTCTCCAAATCCATTTGTTAATGATTTTAAGATTGAAGCTACAAAATTGAATGAACCAATTCGTGTCAGCATTTTTGATATTACTGGAAAAAAAATAGAAGCAGCAGAATCCTCTCCTGAATCAGGGCAATTGTTAATGGGGTCTTCATTGAAATCAGGATTATACATAGTACAGGTTGAAGGAGTAAACTTAAATTTCTCAAAATCATTTAAGATTCTTAAAAAATAAATAATGTTTTTATCTCAGCAATGTTGTTGGAACGATTTAGTAAGTCTGTTTGTTGAGATTTGAAAAAAGTATAAATATAAAAGTATAAAGGACATATGAAAATTGACCGGTTTATAGTGGCTTGTATCCTGTTTTCACATTTTTTGACAGCTCAGGAAAATTATGTATCGCCTATTAGGGAGGGTAATGAACCGGTTGCTGCCGGAAAGTTTGYACCAACCTGGCAATCGCTGGAGCAATATAAAACTCCGGAATGGTTTCGAAATGCCAAATTTGGAATTTGGGCGCATTGGGGTCCGCAATGTCAGGCAGAGCAGGGAGACTGGTATGCACGTGGTTTGTATGAAGAAGGTTCAGACTATTACAAATGGCATGTCGCTCATTACGGTCATCCCTCCAAAGCAGGCTTTAAGGAAGTAATCCATGATTGGAAAGCCCAGAATTGGGATCCTGAAAAATTGGTGAAATTATATAAACGTGCGGGTGCCCAGTATTTCTTTGCGATGGCCAATCACCACGACAACCTGGATTTATGGGATAGTAAGTATCAGGAATGGAATTCCGTACGTGTTGGCCCTCAAAAAGATATTGTAGCGGGCTGGGCTGGGGCGGCGAAAAAATACGGACTACCGTTCGGATTGAGTGTTCATGCTTCTCGTCCCTGGACTTGGTATGAATTTGCTCAGGGAGCCGATAAAAAAGGAGAATTCGCAGGAATTCCTTATGATGGAAAACTCGCAAAAGCCGATGGCAAGGGAACCTGGTGGGAGGGGCTTGACCCACAGGAGCTTTACGCCCAAAACCATGAACGTAGTAAAAGCGGAGATTTTAATAAGCAATGGAATTGGGGAGATGGTGCATCAGTACCCTCACAAGCATACTGTGACAAATTTTACAACCGTACTATCGATCTCATCAATAAATTTAATCCCGATTTACTGTATTTTGATGATACTGCTCTGCCACTTTATCCTATAAGCGATGCAGGGTTAAAAATAGCAGCCCACTACTACAACCATAATATGGCAAGCCACAAAGGCAAGCTTGAAGCTGTTATGTTTGGTAAAATACTGACCGAAGAACAAAAAAAATGTATGGTATGGGATGTGGAACGTGGTGCGCCTGATAATATACAATCTGATGCCTGGCAAACATGTACCTGTATCGGAAGCTGGCATTATAGTAGGTCGCTCTATGAGAACGGTTGGTACAAATCGGCAGCATCAGTGATACACATGCTGGTTGATATCGTTAGCAAAAATGGTAACTTATTGCTTAACATCCCGGTTCGGGGAGATGGTACTATTGATGACAAGGAAGTGGCAGTCCTTGAAAATATCGCCGCCTGGATGGATATAAACAAAGAGAGCATCTTCGACACCCGCCCTTGGAAACTGTACGGTGAAGGCCCTACCTCTGATGTATCAAACCCTATTAATGGCCAGGGATTTAATGAAGGGAAAATACAATATTCAGCAAAAGATATTCGCTACAATCAGAAAGGGAATATACTGTATGCTACTGCATTAGGAGTCCCTGAAGATAGAATATGCTTGAAGTCACTTGGCAAAAAGAAAGATAATGCCACGATCAGGAGCATTAAAGTACTCGGCAGCAATGAAAAGCTTTCATGGAAACAATATCCTGATTCGCTGGTGATCCAAAAACCTAAGATTATCCCCAATAATATCGCAGTAGTTTTTAAGATACAAAAGTAATTTTTGGGAGGGAAGTGGAAAGTATTGTAATGTCTGAACTGTTTGTTAATACCGGACGATATACCGGACAAAAATAAAAGAGATTGTTAAATCACACATACATAAAAAATGAAATGTAAATTATTTATAGCAGCCTGTATGCTGCTCTCGTTTCCTATGCTGGCTCAGGAAAATTATGTATCACCAATTAGAGAGGGTAATGAACCAGTTGCTGCCGGAAAGTTTGCGCCGACTTGGCAATCACTGCAGCAATATAAAACTCCGGAATGGTTCCGTAATGCCAAGTTTGGGATATGGGCGCATTGGGGGCCGCAGTGCCAGCCCGAACAGGGAGACTGGTTTGGGAGATTCATGTATAATGAAGGGGGAGACCAATATAAATGGTTTGTTGAACATTACGGGCATCCGTCCAAAGTTGGATTTAAAGAAGTTATTCGTGATTGGAAAGCCCAAAATTGGGATCCTGAAAAACTTGTAGCCCTTTACAAACGGGCAGGAGCCCAATATTTCTTTGCGATGGCAAATCATCATGACAATCTGGATTTATGGGACAGCAAATACCAGGAATGGAACTCGGTACGTGTAGGGCCTAAGAAAGATATTATGACCGGCTGGTCAAAAGCGGCTAAAAAATATGGCCTTCCATTCGGAATTAGTGTACACGCTTCACATGCATGGACATGGTTTGAGACATCCCAGCGATCAGATAAAAATGGAGCGCTGGCAGGTGTTCCGTACGACGGAAAACTTACCAAAGCCGATGGTAAAGGAACATGGTGGGAAGGACTTGATCCGAAGGAGCTTTATGCCCAAAATCATCCTTTGAGCGAAAAAAGTGATAAAGATATATTTGCGCTGTGGAATCAGTGGGATTGGGGCAATGGTGCATCAATACCTTCGCAGGCTTACTGTGAAAAATTCTATAATCGTACCATAGACCTTATCAACAAGTATAATCCCGATTTGATTTATTTTGATGATAGCGTACTGCCGCTTTACCCGGTAAGCGATGCGGGATTAAAAATTGCGGCTGATTTCTATAACCATAATATGGCAACCCACAATAACAAGCTGGAGGCTGTCCTGTTCGGGAAAATGCTGAACGATGAGCAAAAAAAATGCATGGTATGGGATGTAGAAAGAGGTGCTCCGGATAAAGCCCAGGATCTTCCATGGCAAACATGTACCTGTATTGGCGACTGGCACTACAGTAAGTCAGTTTATGAAAATAATGGATACAAATCCGCAGCTACAGTAATCCACATGCTGATTGATATTGTCAGTAAAAATGGAAACCTGCTGCTAAATATTCCTGTTAAGGGAGACGGCACGATCGATGATAAGGAAGTTGCAATTCTTGAAAAAATAGCAGCTTGGATGGATGTGAACAAAGAAAGCATTTTTGATACACGCCCGTGGAAGCTCTATGGTGAGGGACCTGCTTCAGAAGCGGTAAAACCAGTTAACAACCAAAGTTTCAATGAAGGAAAAGTAAAGTTGTCTGCCAATGACATTCGCTATAATCAAAAAGGGAAAATTCTTTACGCCACTCTTTTAGGTGTGCCTTCAGATAACATTAGCTTGAAATTGCTTGGTAAGAATAGATATAATGGTAAAATTAAGAGTATTKAAATCCTTGGAAGCAAAGAGAAACTTTTATGGAAACAGTCGGGCTATTCATTGGTAATTACAAAACCAAAAGTTATCCCGAACGATATCGCCATAGTATTAAAAATAAAACAATAATAGCCAAATTGAGCTATTGCCAGCAAAGGCTAAAGCAATAAAAATCATTATTATTTAATAACAGATTAATAATTTAAAAAATGCAAATTTCATTCAAACGTTACTGCAAAACCATGGAACTCCGTAACGATCCAGCATTAATTGAAGCGTATAAAAAAGCGCATGCCAAAGGGGCTGCATGGCCTGAAATAACCCAAGGTATGAAAGAGGTCGGGATTATCGATATGGAAATCTACCTTCTTGGAACAAAGCTTTTCATGATTATGGATACCACAGCAGATTTTGATCACGACAAGGCAATGACAGAATTAGCACTAAAGCCGCGCCAAAGTGAATGGGAAGCACATATGGCGCAATTTCAGGACAGTTCTGCCGAGGCAACCGCTGACCAAAAATGGCAATTGATGGAGCAGATTTATAAAATGGACAAATAAACTGCCTACTTAAAAAAAGTTATAATGATAAATAAATAAAATTTGGTATAGATATGAAATTTTTGTTCTTAAAAAAAAGTTTTTTTGTAGTAAGTTTTTGTTGTCTTTCCAGTATTGCAACATTTGCTCAGGTTGTTCAGATTACAGTAAATACTGCTGTAAACAAAAAAAAGGTATCACCAAACATCTATGGAAAAAATGACTTCTTTGACCACCCCGACCAATTTTATAAAGATGCAGGTTTGCGCTTTGCCCGTCTGAATGGTGGTAATAATGCATCAGCCTATAACTGGCAGGCAAAACTTACTGTTCATCCCGATTGGTATAATAATGTTTATGCTACTGATTGGAGTGTCTCGGCGCAAAAAATCAATACCAGCTTTCCTGATATGCAGGGCATGTATGCTTTTCAGCTACTGGGCAGAGTTGCATCCAACACCAATAATAACTTCAATGACTGGGGATACAATCAGGCACAATACTGGTCCGGTGTTAATCAGAATTTGGCTGGTGGAGGAACTCCTGATCCAAACGGCGGTGGTAAGGCCCTAGTTGACGGAAATCCTAATTTGTTCAGTAAGGCATGGCCAGCCGACTCTTCGGTGGGAATTCTAAATGATTGGTTTGGAGCCGGAGGTAAAGGACTTAACAAAGACCAGTTTGTATACTGGAATATGGACAACGAGGTAGATATATGGAACGGCACACATGATTGGGCTATGCCAACGTTACTATCGGCTTCTGCTTTTATGGATCGTTATATTGAATTAGCAAAGAAAGCGAAAGCTTTATATCCTGGTATCAAGCTCTGCGGGCCTGTTACAACCTCTGAATGGCAATGGTACAAATGGTCAAATGAAAGTATATACATCGATGGCAGGTATTATCCATGGATTGAGTATTTTATAAAACGCCTTGGCGATGAGTATAAAGCAACCGGCATCAAATTGGTCGATGTGTTAGATATTCACAACTACCCTTCGTATAATAATAATGATGCAGCGGCATTGCAGGGACACCGAATTTATTATGATACAAATTATGATTATCCGGGTTCAAACGGTATTAAAACAATTACAGGTGGTTGGGAGAACACACCTAAAAAACAATATATTTTCAAGCGCATCAACGACTGGTTAACCGAACATTTTGGTGCAAACCACGGCATAACAACTGGTGTAAGCGAATGGGGAACCATGTCAAGCAGTAATCCAAGCCTTGAATCTGTTATATATGCTTCGCATTTGGGCACATTTGCCAATAATGGCGTTGAATTATTTAGCCCATGGAACTGGTCTGTTGGTATGTGGGAAACTTTGCATCTTTTTAGCCGCTACGCTAAAGATTATAGTGTTTCCAGCACTTCTTCACTTGAGGACACAGTTTCGGCTTACACCACTGTTAGCCAAACTGGAGACGCGATGACTGTAATGATTGTGAACAAAGATATGAATGCATCACGTACTGTAACGGTAAACCTTAATGGTTTTTCTGCTGAAAATGGAAATTCCGAAACATTACAGCTTTCCTCACTCCCAGCAACAGAAACATTTGTATCTCATGCTAATAATGCCTTAAAAAAGAATACTGTAAATGTTAATTCAAATTCATTTACGATTACTGTACCTGCTTTGTCAACTACCGCAGTTTTGCTTAAGGCAAATGCTGCCCAATTATCGGTTAATGATGTGAAAAAATTGCCAGCTAGTGAAACAGTGGTGATTTACCCTAATCCGGTAAGCGATAAACTTCAGGTAAAATTTGATTTGGCAATTGCAGAGCCTACGGAAATAACAGTGTATAATCTTGCAGGACAAAGATTAAAAGTTTTTACTGTAAATAGTGACCGACAAGTAGTACATACCCTGGATGTGAATGCATTTTCTGCTGGTTCGTATTTCTTATCAGTAAAAAACAGCAGGTATAAAAAAACGATACCTTTTATAATTGCCCGATAAAATTAGCCAGCCCATGCATTTAATGGATATTGTATAGACACTGGTTAAAACTAATAAATAAGCTGGCATAATTAAATTAAAGACAGTGCCCGAAACGCTTAAAGAACCTGAAATTATTCTTAAAACCGAATAAGATTACTAATACAACAAGTATGAATAAATCAATCAGTATAATAAAAAAACTCTTTTTGGGAATCCTGTTTTTCTCAATAAATTTTCTTAATGCCCAAAGTCTTCCCGATTGGGAAAACCCTGATATTAATGGCATAAACAAAGAAAATCCCCATGCGTATGGTTTCTTGTCTGAAGAGAAAATGAATAATTCGATGGTTAAGTCGCTTAACGGTATCTGGAAATTTAAGTGGTCGCCTGATCCGCAATCGCGGCCGTTTGATTTTTATACGGAGAATTATTCAACAAAAAATTGGGACAACATTCTGGTTCCGGGAAACTGGGAACTCCAAGGATTTGGGACTCCGATCTATACTAACTTTGTCTATCCGTTCAAGCCTGATTTTCCAAAAGTTACCAACGAACCTGAAAAACATTTTACGAGTTTCCTTCAGCGAAATCCGGTGGGCAGTTATAGTACCACCTTTACCATTCCTGAAAGCTGGAACCAAAAACAGGTATTCATCAATTTTGGAGGCGTGCAATCAGCATTTTATATTTGGATAAATGGACAAAAAGTTGGCTATAGCGAAAATTCGATGTCCCCGGCCGAATTTGATATAACAAAATATATCCATAAAGGAGCGAATAAACTGGCTGTTGAAGTTTACAAATGGTGTGACGGCAGTTACCTGGAAGATCAGGATATGTGGCGATTAAGTGGTATTTTCAGGGATGTTGATTTAATTGCCCGTCCCAAAACCTATATCAGCGATTTTTTTGTAAAAGCTGTGCCGGACAATTCGTTTGACAACGCTAACATTTCTATTGGCCTGAATATCGATAATCGCTCAAACCAAAATAATGAAGGGCTGTACGCAGACGCTGAAGTTTCAGGTTTTTCTGCACAAGGGGAATGGGTTGATCTTTCTTTTTCCAAGAAAGCTGTGGTGATTCAAAAATCAAAGCAAGTATCAATCGAATTGAATTCATTGATAAAACATCCCAAGCTATGGTCTGCCGAAACACCGGATTTATACCGTCTTATTTTAAAACTCAAAAATAAAAAGAATGAGATTGTCGACAAGGCTGAATGTTATTTTGGCGTTCGTAAAATTGAAATTCGGGGAGATGTACTCTATGTCAATGGTAAAGGTGTTAAACTTAAAGGTGTGAACCGCCATGAGCAGCACCCGCGTGCGGGTAAGCATGTAAGCCGTAATATCATGATTCGTGACCTCGAGCTGATGAAACAGGCAAATATCAACATGATACGTACCTGCCATTATCCTGACGATCCTTTGTTTTATGAACTTTGTGACAAATACGGTTTTTATGTAATGGACGAAGCAAATCAGGAATCCCACGGTTTTGGTCTTGGAAATAAGGAAATGGGCGATAACCCAATGTGGAAAAAGCAGCATGTAGAAAGAGCCGTTGCGTTGGTACAGCGGGATAAAAACCATCCCTGCGTTATTTTCTGGTCATTAGGAAATGAAGGAGGCAGCGGACAAAACTTTGTAGCCATGGCGGATACCGTAAAGAAGCTGGATAGAAGCCGACCGGTATATTCTGATACAGATCGTAGTGTATCAGATATTTACGATGAAGGTTACCTGCATCCTGACGATCTGAAAAAGTTAGGGGAAAAAATAAAAGACAGGCCAGTATTTATGCGTGAATATGCGCATGTAATGGGTAATTCAGGTGGAAATCTTCAGGAATACTGGGATGTAATTTATGCCGATCCAAGCCTTACCGGTGCTGCCATTTGGGAATGGGTAGATCAGGGTCTGGCAAAGAAAAAGGATGGTTCTCCCCTAAAACTCACCGAACACCCGGATGATTATCAATTGAAAGATGATGAGTATTGGGCTTACGGCGGTGATTTTGGCGATAAGCCAAACGATGGAACTTTCACTATGAAAGGTTTGATTTCATCCGACAGAAAGCCACACCCTCATTATTTTGAGGTTCAGAAAGTGTATCAACAAGTAGCATTTCAGCTTTTAAATGATAAGGACATAACAGTTAAGGTTACAAATCATTTTGATTTCCTGTCGCTTGACAAATTTGATTTTGAATACGAATATACATCGAATGGTAAATCGTTACAAAAAGGCAAACTTAATTGTGATGACATTTTACCGGGCACATCTTCAGATATAATGGTTCCTTCGCCACAATTGGCAGGTACGATTTCCTCAGAAATAGGATTGAATATTTATGTTAGGCTCAAGACTGCAACCCTTTGGGCAGAAGAGGGTTTTTGCATTGCCCGTGAGCAGTTTATTATCAAACCCTATAACTGGACTAATATATCACCGGTTGAAAAACAGGTAATTGTAACAGAATCAGCTTTGCAAATTGAACTAAAAGCCGAAAAAATGTCCTTTACCATTGACCGAAAAAATGGTTCATTGGTAAGCTGGAGAGCAAATGGTAAAGAGTTGTTGAAAGGCAACCTTGAGCCCTATTTTTGGAAAACGCCGAACGATAATCAAAAGCAAAGCGGTTATTCGATAGAATTAGGCAAATGGAAAAAAGCAGCAGAAAACAGAATTGTTAAAAATGTTAATATAGTTAAACAAGGCAATTTAGCAGCTGTTAAGTTTGATATGAACCTGCCTGAAGTTGGTGCCAATTATACGCTGAATTACCAATTAAATGGCACAGGAAAATTACAAGTCGAGGCAACATATACTCCTTTGGGTGACACTATTCCACTGATTCCCAAATTTGGTATGAGGGTTCGTATTCCGAATAACTATAGTACTATTGACTGGTATGGTCGAGGGCCTTATGAAAATTACCCGGATAGGAAAACAGCTTCGCTGATTGGTTTATACCATTTAGCATTAGAAAATTTCACAGTTCCGTATCCGGTGCCGCAAGACAATGCAAATCGCGGCGACGTTCGCTGGTTCTCTTTACAGGCTCAAAACAATGAAACCTTTAAAATAACAGGTTTACAGCCTCTGAATTTCCGCGCATGGCCATATACGGAAGACGACTTGGAGAACACCGGACACGATTACCAGCTTCCGAAACGTGATTTTATTAACCTGAATATTGATTTGAATATTCATGGAGTTGGTGGTGATGATACCTGGGGTGCCAAAACAATGGAAAAATACACCAGTTCCGGTAATAAACCATATCACTTTGGATTTATTATGGAATATGTTAATAAACTGTAGTTAATTGTAATTTGAATAAAAATAATAGGTGTTGTTTATATAATTAATTATAAAAAAAATGCAAATTTCATTTAAACGTTACTGCAAAACCATGGAATTGCGTAATGATCAATTATTGATTGAAGCCTATAAAAAAGCACACGCCAAAGGGGCTGCATGGCCTGAAATAACCTAGGGCATGAAAGAAGTAGGGATTACCGATATGGAAATCTACCTTCTTGGAACAAAACTTTTCATGATTATGGATACCACAACAGATTTTGATCACGACAAGGCAATGACAGAATTAGCATTAAAGCCACATCAAAGTGAATGGGAAGCACATATGTCGCAATTTCAGGACAGCTCTGTTGAGGTAACCGCCGACCAAAAATGGCAATTGATGGATCGGATTTATAAAATGGACAAATAAATGGGTGATTGTATATATGATGAACCAGCAAGTAAAAAAATAGTTAGTAAAATATTGACAGATTTTATTTTAGCATTGGACAGATTGGTAATAGACAAGACAGTAGTTTGAGACCGTGTTTTGTGCATACCTGATTCTTTTATCCAATGAATTATACTCTGTAAAAATAATAATAACTCATAATACCAACTTGAAATTTGTAGTAGTAATAAATTATATTATCCGATAAAAAGAGTTTTAAAAATATTATTTCAACAGGCAGTTCCACAAGCGACACAGCTGTAAAGAGTCAGATAAGGCCAGACGAACTGAGAACTGCCAATAATCTGGTGGGGTTAGTAACCGCCGCCTATGTTACAGTTAACTATAAATGAAAAAAATTAAGAAACGAATGAAAAAAGACATAAATAAACAGCTTATTGCAGGCTTACTGCTTTGCGGATTGAGTACTGTTCTGAACGCTCAGACGAACAAAGCAGATAAGGCTAAAATTACTGTCGAAGTCAACACACCGGGACATCATATTCCATCAACATTATTCGGAAGCTTTTTCGAAGACATTAACCATTCAACCGATGGTGGTCTTTACCCAGAGCTTATAAGGAATCGTTCGTTTGAGGATTCTGACACCCTTCAAAACTGGAAATTTATAACACAGAATGATACCAGCAAGGCTTCGGTTATTAATGTAGATGCGCTGTATCCCCCAGTTGGAGGATTAAACGTATTCAATCGGAAATATCTTTCTATTGAGGCCAAAGGAGAATTTAAGCTTGAAAACTATGGTTTCTGGGGAATGAATATCGTTAAAGGCAATTCATACACCTTCAAATTAGCAGCACGCAGTGTCGAAGGCTTCAATGCACCGCTCAAGGTTAGTATTGTAAGTGCTGCCGGTATCGAGCTGGCCAATGCCGAGGTGAAAGATTTTGATGAGGGATGGAAACACTATACAGTTAATTTAACGGCGGCAGGCAGCGACCCTAAAGCCCATATTGAGATAAGCGCGAAAGGTAATGGCCGCTTACATATGGATATGATTTCGCTCATGCCTGATCAAACGTGGAAGGGCCATGGACTCCGGAGAGATCTGGCAGAAGCCCTTAATGCTATGCGGACTAAGGTTTTCAGGTTTCCAGGCTGCTGCTGGGTAGAGGGAGATAATTTCAAACAAATGCACAACTGGAAAAAAACAATTGGAAACATCGATACACGTACCTCCTCATGGAATTACTGGGGCTACAATGCTACTCAGGGTTTAGGTTATCACGAATATCTGCAGCTGGCAGAAGATCTTGGTGCTGAGCCTTTGTTCTGTATAAATGTCGGAATGTCGCATAGAGATTTTGTACCCATGGATCAAATGGGACAATGGGTACAGGATGCGTTCGATGCAATAGAATATGCAAATGGGTCAGAGACTTCAGTTTGGGGAAGCATTCGTGCTAAAAATGGCCATCCTAAACCGTTCAATATGAAATATATTGAGATAGGAAACGAAAATGGAGGCGACCTATATGCCGAGCGATGGAAGCTTATTGCTGACGCCATCCGCGCAAAATATCCTGATATTACACTTGTCGCCAACAGTTGGGGACCATATCCTAAAGACCCCATGCCTGACTTGGTTGATGAACATTATTATGATAATCCTGAGTGGTTTATCCTGAACGCTGACAAGTACAACAATTACGACAGAAAAGCTCCGAAAATATTCATCGGCGAATATGCTGTAACAAGTAAAACAGGCAAAGGCAACCTGCGTGGAGCTATTGGTGAGGCTGCCTGGATGACGGGTCTGGAACGAAACTCAGACGTGGTTACCATGAGTGCTTATGCGCCTCTGTTCTGTAATGTGAATCATATAGCATGGCCTATTAACCTGATTAATTTTGATAGCCAACGCTGGTATGGCCTGCCAAGCTATTATGTTCAACAGTTGTTTGCCCAAAATCAGGGTACCATCTCCCTGCCTGTAAAAGTAACAGGAGTACCGCTCCTTGCATTTTATGACAAAGGAGGCCTTGGATTTGGTACTTCAAACAATTCGGCAGAGTTTAAGGATGTAAAAGTACTTGCACCTGATGGACGTGTTATGCTTCAAACGGATTTTACAAAAAACATTGATGACTGGCAAAAAACAGCAGGGGAGTGGGCGTTAAAAGACGGCGTACTTCGTCAGTCAGCAACAACGACTAATGCTTCAGTTTTTTTCGGCGACAAATCATGGACCGATTATACAGTTACCTTCAAAGGGCGTAAAATTTCCGGAGAGAATGGTATCCAGATTTATTTCAGGAATCAGAATAAAGAAGATCAGATGCGATGGGAAATCGGCTGTAATAGAAATACCGGGTTTACGTTGGACAATGGATTCAGCAAACAAATCATCCCCGGAAGTATAGAAGCAGACCGATGGTATGATATTAAAGTTGAAGTTAAAGGAGGCGCAATTAAAGGCTACCTTGATGGTAAACTTATTCAGGAAATATCAACTCCAAATCTAAAAACCAGCAGCATTTGTGTAAGTGCAGCTAATGATGAACTTTCGGGAGATATTATCCTTAAAGTTGTCAATGCGGCACCCGGCACTGTAAAAACAGAAATTAATTTGTCCGGAGCCGAAAAGCTTACCGGAAAAGGAAAAGCTATTGTGCTTACATCTGCCAGTCCGTTGGATGAAAATACAATGGAACAGCCCACTAAAGTTTCCCCAAAAACAGAAAATGTGAAATTTTCAGGAACGACTATTACACGTTCATTTCCCGGGAATTCATTAACGATATTACGTTTGGAAACTTTGGATTAGAAGATGACAGGCAGTTAAAAATAAAAATGATAAATTAATCTTTTGTGCTTAGCGATAGATACTTTCATGCATTTTCGGCATTTCCGGAAGTAACTAACCCTTAAATTTAGGTTAATAACAATTTTTTTGATTCACCTTTTCGAGTTTACAAATAAGCTTTTGTGCTTCGGAAGAGGGATAAGTCAGTTTAAAAATTTAAATATAATCTGATGAAATAAATATAGGCGGAGTTATTAACAAATATCCGTTTAGTAAAAGCAAAATAATAATATTATTATGAACTTAAAAACTTTAATGAAAGTTAGTTTCTCCATAGCAGTTTTTATGTTATTCTCATGTTTCCTAAAGGCTCAGGAAAAATTTCCATCGCCGGTAGGAGAAGGCAATGAACCGGTTGCTGCCGGAAAGTTTAAGCTGACCTGGGAATCGTTGCAGGAATATAAAAGTCCCGAATGGTTTAGTAACGCCAAATTTGGCATCTGGGCACACTGGGGACCGCAATGTCAAGCAGAGCAAGGGGACTGGTACGCACGTGGTTTGTATGAAGAAAACCCCAACTATTACAAGTGGCATGTTGCTCATTACGGTCATCCTTCCAAAGCTGGGTTTAAAGAAGTGATTAACGACTGGAAAGCCCAAAATTGGGATCCGGAAAAGTTGGTGGCTCTTTACAAAAGAGCAGGGGCTCAGTATTTTTTTGCTATGGCGAACCATCATGACAATCTGGATATGTGGAATAGCAAATATCAGGAATGGAATACATTACGCGTTGGACCTAAGAAAGACATTGTAGGCGGATGGGCCAAAGCAGCGAAAAAATATGGTCTTCCGTTTGGTTTGAGTGTACATGCCTCGCGTACATGGACCTGGATGGAAACATCGCAGCGTTCAGATAAAACAGGACCACTGGCTGGAGTTCCTTATGATGGTAAGCTCACAAAGGCCGACGGCAAAGGAACCTGGTGGGAGGGGCTTGATCCGCAGGAACTTTATGCACAAGACCATAGCTTGGGCGCCATCCCTTCACAGAAATATTGTGAAAAATTTTATAACCGTACAGTTGATTTAATCAATCAGTTTAATCCCGATCTACTCTATTTTGATGATAGCGTACTACCGCTTTATCCTGTAAGTGATGCAGGATTAAAAATCGCGGCACATTATTACAATCATAATATGGCAACCCACAAGGGTAAACTGGAGGCGGTTATGTTTGGTAAAAAGCTAATACCTGAACAAAAAAAATGTATGGTATGGGATGTGGAGCGAGGTGGGCCGGATAAGATACAACCCCTGGCCTGGCAAACCTGTACCTGTATTGGCGACTGGCACTACAGTACGTCAGTCTATGAACATAACTGGTACAAATCAGCCACAACTGTAGTTCATATGCTGGTGGATATCGTGAGCAAAAATGGTAACCTATTGCTTAATATCCCGGTTAAGGGCGATGGAACCATTGATGATAAGGAAGTTGCAATCCTCGAAAATATTGCTGCCTGGATGGATATCAACAAAGAGAGCATCTTCGACACCCGCCCCTGGAAACAGTACGGTGAAGGGCCTGCTACCGAGGCTGCGAACGCTGTTAATTCCGAGGTTGCGAAACCTGTTAATGCCTTGGAATTTAACRAAGGAAAAGTTAAACTATCAGCCAAAGATATTCGCTACAATCAGAAAGGAAATGTACTATATGCTACGGTATTGGGCGTTCCTGCTGCTAATGTTTCTCTAAAGCTTCTTGGCAAAAAGAAAGACAATGCCACGATTAAGAGTATCAAAGTGCTTGGCAGTAAAGAAAAGATTTCATGGAAGCAATATCCGGATTCACTAGTGATCCAAAAACCTAAGATTGTTCCAAATAATATTGCAGTAGTTTTCAAATTAATCTTGAAATAAATGCTTTCATATTCACAGTTATAGTTTCAATGATGATGTACAGTTTTTTACTAATATTCAATTTTCAATATGAAAAATAAAATAAAATGTATTGGGTTGTTTCTGTTTGTTTGTCAGACGGTTTTAGGACAATCATTCCTTGACAAGGCGAAGCAGCCCATTGCATTTTTAAATGAAGATGTTGTTTTGTCCGAGTCATGGATAAAGCAGCGGGAAACTGTCAATACAAAGTATATTTATCAGTTTGATACAGATAGGCTGCTGCACAATTTTAGGATAAATGCCGGAATTGAATCGAAAGCGAAACCGCTTGAAGGCTGGGAATCGCCTAATGTGGGATTGCGTGGGCATTTTGTGGGTCATTATTTGTCGGCTTGTGCTTCTTTGATTGAAAAAAAGGGCGATACTTTGCTTCAAAAACGGGTGAAATATATGGTTGATGTGCTTGAAGAGTGTCAGCAAAAACTTGGCGGGAAATACCTGAGCGCATTCCCCGAAAAAGATTTTACTACATTGGAAACACAATTTAGTGGCGTTTGGGCCCCATACTATACCTATCATAAAATGATGCAGGGAATGCTCGATGTTTATAGGCTTACAGGAAATAAAAAAGCCTATGCAATAGTTGTTAATATGGCTGCTTATGTAAAAGAGCGTATGGATAAACTTTCGCCTGAAACTATTGAAAAAATGCTATATACTCCTCAGGCAAACCCCGCAAATGAAGTGGGTGGGATGAATGATGTATTACAGAATTTATTTGAAATTTCCAAAGATTCAACTCATTACAGATTGGCTTGTCTTTTTGACCGTAAATGGTTCAGCCAGCCATTGTATGAGGGGAAAGATATTTTGTCAGGATTGCATTCTAATACTCATTTGCCTTTGATAATCGGGTTTGCCAAACGGTATGAAAATACAGGAGACAGCTATTATCGTGATGTTGTTTCCCATTTTTGGGATATGCTGGAACATCATCATTGTTATGTGAATGGTTCCAGTAGTGGTCCAAGGCCTATTGCTGCAACTCCCACTGCTCAAACTTCAGAACATTGGGGAAAACCAGATTGTTTAAGTACAACTCTTACTGACAAAACATCTGAATCATGCGTTTCACATAACACTCAAAAAATCACAAGCACATTGTTTCGTTGGACTGCCCAACCCGAATATGTCGATGTATATATGAATACGCTTTATAATTCCGTTTTTGCACTACAAAATGCCGAAACCGGATGGAATGTTTATTCTTTGCCATTGGGTTCTCCGAATAAGAAGGGCTTTGCCAGTCCCAGTGAGTTTTTTTGTTGTAACGGAACAACTATTGAAGCGTTTACGGAATTAAATGCTAATATTTATTTTCAGAACAATGATAACCTTTGGGTAAATTTGTATGTTCCTTCTACTGTAAAATGGAAATCTAAAGGAATTACTTTGTCACAGTCGTCCAATTTTCCGGATGATTCTATTGTGAAATTTAACATAACGGCTAATAAAACTACGCCATTTGCATTGAAATTATTTATCCCATCCTGGGCTGACGAACAAACTCAGGTTTTGGTAAACGGAGAACCAATTACAGCTAATGTAACTCCGATGTCTTATTTTATAATTGACAGAAAATGGAAAAACGGGGATAAGATAGAAATACGTTTTAATTATCATTTTAATTTAAAAAAAATGCCTGATAATCCAAATGTGGTTGCACTGTTTTATGGGCCGGTTTTATTAGCATTTCAAGTTAATGAAGAAACAATATTAAAAGGAAATGAGGCAGATATTTTGAAAAATATCTCTAAACGAGAGAATTCTATGTCATTCGCATTGAAAAATAATGGAAAAGAATATACGCTTCTGCCTTTTTACAAAGTAACTAATGAGTCGTACGGAGTGTATGCAACTATACTAAATGAGTATTAAATATTACGTTTGGAAACTTTACATTAGAAGATGACAGGAAGTCAAAATAGAATTAAATATAAAAAGTAATTTATATGAGGTTTCATTATAAAAAAAAATAAAAATGAATAAAATTAATCTTTTCTACTTAGCGATACTTTCATGCTTTTTTAGAATTTCCGGAAGTGCTCAGAATTTGTATGTTGGGGCAAATTATCATCCGCATGATGATAAGAATCCTGAAAAAATAAAGAAAGATATTCAGCTAATGAAAGCTGCAGGGCTAAGTGTAGTCCGCATGGGACATTTGGCCTGGGATAGCTACGAACCGTCCGAGGGGAAATTTGATTTTGGATGGTTTGATACTGTTATGGACCAGATGAATCAGGCTGGTATTAAAGTGATTTTGGACATCGCTATTAGGCCTGTGCCTATATGGCTGCATCATAAGTATCCTTCTATTGATGTTACAAATCCGGGCGGCATTGCACAATATCCCAACCATCGCTATATGGACGACCCTGGTGATCCAATGTTTCAAAAATATGCTTTACGTTTTACCGATACATTGAGCAAACATTATGCAAAACATCCTGCACTACTGGCTTTTGGCATTGATAATGAATCTGGCGATGGGCCAATATCCTATTCAGAAACAGTAAGAAAAAGATTCGTAATATGGTTGACAAAGAAATATTCTACAGTTGATAATTTAAACAATGCTTGGGCTACCCAGCGTTGGTCAAGACGGATTAATCAATTTGATGAAGTTGGATTGCCTGTAACAGGATCTAAAAACGGCGCACCTGAAAAACTATTGGATTTCAGACGTTTTATTTCTGATGAAATAAATCAGCTCTTATTTAAAATTCTTGATAAAGTAAACCAGAATGCACCGGGTGTTTTAACCAATACAAATGCATGGTATTATAGTTCAATGCGCTATTTTGACTATTCGGATATTGCTTATTCCGGTAAAATGACCCGCCAGGGCGAAGGTTTTTATCCGGGCAACACATTAGTGACTAACTGGGGAGTTATAAATTCATTATTTGGAATCTCTCGTATTCAGTTTGAAAGTACAAATCCTTTTTGGTGCAGTGAGTTTACTACTATGACAGCCGTACCAAATTCAATTCGTAAATCGGCTTATGCCAGTTTGATGTACGGCAATCAGATGGTTTGTGGATGGACCTGGCAAAGCATGCACGCCGGAGAAGAACAGTATCTGGAAGGGATGATTGACTGGGACGGAATCCCGAACCGTAAATATGAAGAGTACAAAAAAATCGCAACAGAATTTAAAAAGATTGAGAAATTTTTCCCTTATAAATCTCAGGCAGAAATAGGTATGGCATTCTCGTTTCCAAGCCAGATGGCAGGCGATGCTTTTCCCGAAAAACAAGAGGATCAGCTTAAGGCTTGCTTTGACCTGTTTTATTACCGCAACATGGATGCCCGCGTTGTAGAGATAAGCAAAAGTGCCCTGAATTATAAGTTACTTTTTGTACCAGGAGTAGCCGTGATGGACGAAAAAACCGCTGTTAAGATCAGGGAATTTATAAAAAATGGAGGAACGGTTATCATGACAAGCAATTCGGCTATTGTTGATGAAACTGGCAAAGTATTTTCCAGCACTCGTCCGGGCATGCTAAGCGATGTATTTGGCATTCGTGTAGGAAGTTTTGAAGAGACCGAAATGTTGAATGAGATTTCCAGAAAATCCTATAAAGGCAAAAAAATGGAGTTTACTTACAATGGGAAGACTACTGATCTAGAATCTGAAAAGTTTGATATTATCGAGCCAAAAGGAGCCCAGGTTATCGGAAGTATAACCAGTCTGGACAAGGATTATCCTATAATGACCAAAAACAAGTATGGCAAAGGACAGGCAATTTATGTAGGCCTTTCGGCTAATGGTAATGTGCTCAATCTTCTGCTTGATGATCTCATAAAGGAGCTTGGTATTAAAAAAGGTCCCGAAGTGCCTAATGGCGTAATGGCAAGGCAGATAAATAAAAACCATTATTTGTATCTGAATGTGAGTGGAGAAGCCAAAGAAATACAGATGAAAACAAAATCACGAAGCCTTCTTTTGGATAAAGATTACACGGGAAATTTTATCATTAAGCCTTATGAACCGGAGTTTATAGAGGTAAAATAAGTTTCTAAAACTGTAAAACTCGTAGTATCTGTATTATTTGCAAAAGTTGTATGAACTTAAATGGTACTTGGAGATAAACGGATTAGATGAAATGAAAAATATAATAATTATATAAACTGTAAAAAAAAATGAATAGTGTAAAGTATAAAGTAAATTCATTTGTGAAACTATTTTTAGTTTTAGGGATAATACTGTTGATTTCAGCAAAGGGAAATAGTCAGACTGTTTCTGTTTGGTCTCCTAATAATAAAATCAATATTAAACTGTTTTGCGAACAAAACAAGACTATTGGGAGATGGCATCTTCAGGTAAATTATGCAGATAATGGCAAAGCTTCTGAAGTTATCCCATTTATCAATTTAGGACTTTCACGCAGCGATCAGGATTTTTCAAATGAATTGAAATTCCTCAAAGCCGGAAAACCTGTTTCAATAAACGAGAAATACACTGTCAAACATGGAAAACGCAGCCAATGTAGCAATTCGGCTAATGAAGTGATGGTTTCATTTGAAAATCCGTCAAAAGCTAAAATTAATATCATTATTAGAGCGTACAATGACGGAACGGCATTTCGATATGAATTTCCGGAGAAAGAAGGAACTTTTGTAATCAAAGACGAATTAACCGCCTATACCGTTCTTGATAGTACAAAACGCTGGCTTGAAAGATTCAACACTGCCAATGAAGGTTTGTATAGTACAAAAAAAGACGGTAATGATCAAAAAGACTGGGGTTATCCGGCTTTGTTTAATACTCCTGATAAATCATGCTGGTATTTGATACATGAAGCAGATGTAAATCGCACATATTGCGGTACAAAACTCACAAATTACACAGATAAAACACAATACAAGCTCACCTTTCCTGATAAATGGAACGGAAGAGAAAAAGGAGAATCCCAACCCTCTATCTCGCTTCCCTGGAAATCACCATGGAGGGTAGTTATCATGGGTAGTCTTGCCAGTATTGTCGAATCAACTCTTGTCGACGATGTTTCAACACCTTCCAAACTGACCAGTACCGACTGGATTCAACCCGGAAAAGTCTCATGGAACTACTGGTCGGATAACCATGGAACTAAAGATTACAAAAAGGTTTGCGAATTCGCAGACCTTGCCGCTGCAATGGACTGGCCTTATACGCTGCTCGATTGGGAGTGGGATGCCATGGGTAATGGCGGAAACCTTGAAGATGCTGTTAAATACATAACTTCCAAGGGAATAAAACCGCTAATTTGGTACAATTCGGGAGGTGATCATACATGGGTAACGGCAACTCCTAAAGACCGTATGCTTACACACGAAAGCAGGGTTCAAGAATTTACCAAATTGCAAAAATTGGGAATTGTGGGGGTTAAGGTTGATTTCTTCGAAAGTGAAAAGCAAGATATGATTAAATATTATCTGGATATTTTGGATGATGCAGCACAGTTCAATATGATGGTTTACTTTCATGGCTGTCTGGTTCCCCGCGGATGGGCAAGGACTTATCCGCACCTGATGACTTATGAAGGGGTCCGCGGTGCAGAATGGTACAACAACGGTCCGGAGTTTACCGCTTCAGCTCCTGCCCACAATGCTACGTTGCCATTTACCCGCAACGTGGTTGGCTCCATGGATTATACGCCTGTTACTTTTACTAATTCACAAAATCCGCATATCACTTCGTATGGGCATGAACTTGCTTTAAGTGTAGTGTTCGAATCAGGATTACAGCATTTGGCAGACCGCCCCGAAGGTTATTATGCTTTGCCCGATGCTGCAAAGACTTTCCTGAAAGATGTTCCAAACGCTTGGAATAATTCCAAATTGCTCGATGGTTACCCGGGTCTTGACGTTATTATGGCGAGACAGAAAGATGATAAATGGTACATAGGAGGAATCAATGGGGAGAATATTGAAAAAACGAAAACATTGAAATTCGATTTTCTACCGGAAAATTTAAACTATAAACTTACATTAATAGCTGACGGCAATCATGATAAGGATTTTAAAGTGCAATATATGGTAGTAAACAATTCAACCTCAATTGAAATAAAGATGCTTAGAAGAGGTGGATTTGTTGCATTCCTAACGCCGAAAAATTAAAAACTAAAAATTAGAAACTACACTGTTTGTTTTTTAATCTAATTAAAATAAAAATGAAATATAAACTCACTTTGGTTTTGGCAGTTGTCTTTAGCATTATAAATGCACAAACAGCCCAAAAATATCATAAATGGGCTTCCACACCGCCTCTTGGATGGAACAGTTGGGATTGTTTTGGAACAACCGTTACCGAACAGCAAATAAAAGAACAGGCAGATGCGATGGCAAAATACCTTTTACCAAGCGGATACAAATATCTCACAGTGGATATTCAATGGTATGAGCCTGAATCAAAAGGACATGCTTACGACCCGAAGGCGACACTTACCATGGATGAATATGGCCGCTTAACTCCCGGTCTGAAAAAATTTCCTTCGGCCGCAGATGGAAAAGGTTTCAAGCATCTTGCAGACTATGTGCACTCCAAAGGACTGAAATTCGGAATTCACATTATGCGCGGAATTCCCCGTCAGGCTGTCGAAAAAAATACATTGGTACTCGGGACAAACGTAAAAGCTCAGGATATTGCCATTAAAAGTTCTACCTGTGGATGGAATCCTGATATGTACGGCGTTAATGCCAATAGCCCTGAAGGTCAGGCTTACTATAATTCCATTGTGCAGCTGTATGCCGACTGGGGAGTGGATTTTATTAAGTGTGACGATATTTCACGTCCTTACGATGATGTGCAAAAGGCAGAAATTGAAGCTCTTCGCAAAGCAATCGACAAAACCAGGCGGCCTATTCTGTTAAGTTTGTCGCCGGGAGCAACACCGGTTAAAATGGGCGAGCATGTTATGAATCATGCCAATATGTGGCGTATCACCGACGATTTTTGGGATCGCTGGGGATTGTTGCAGGGTATGTTTGAGCGAATGGATGTGTGGACCCCTTTTCGTGGACCCGGACATTTTCCTGATGCCGATATGCTGCCTATTGGAATTGTTGAATTCAAACGCCCAACCAATTTCACCAAAAACGAACAATATACGCTGATGAGCCTTTGGGCTATTGGTCGTTCGCCGCTTATTTTTGGTGGAAATATGACCAAGCTCGACGATTTTACCAAGGAAATGCTCACCAATCCCGAAATGCTCAAAGTAAACCAGCACAGCATAAATAACCGTCAGGTGTCGCGCGAAAAGAATCTGATCGTGTGGACGGCCGATGTGCCTAATAGTAAAGACAAGTATGTAGCCCTTTTCAACGCGCAAACCAAGGGAGAAAATCTTGATTTAAACAATGCCGATTATGTAAGTCCAATAATTGCTGGCAAAGGAAGTTCGCAAAAGATAGAAGTATCGGTAAAAGATGGTAAAAAACTTGTTCTCTTTGTGAAAGATGGCGGAAATACTAATGATTGGGATCATATCGTTTGGGTCGATCCAGCACTTCACGGTGCTAAAGGCGATTTAAAACTGACCAGCCTCAAATGGCTGGGAGCAACTTCGGGCTGGGGAGAAGCGAATGTCAATCGTACCTGCGACAATAACCCAATTATTATRAATGATGAAACACGAGATGGAATTGGTGCTCATGCAGAGTCTGTGATTGTTTATCAATTGCCCGAAGGATATGATTCTTTTACAGCGACCGGCTACGTAACAACAGAAATAGGCTCAGTGAATTTTGGAGTTTTGGTTGATAAAGGAACATTAAATTTCCCCGACAAGGCCAATGTAAAAGTAAACTTTGAAGCTATTAATATAAAAGGCAAAGCAAAAGTGCGCGATTTGTGGAATCACAAAGATCTCGGAACTTTTGATGGGAGCTTTGAGCGTGAATTGCTGCAACATTGTGCCGGATTGTATAGGATAACTCCTTTGCGTTAATGCCTTCAAAAGTATCAAGTTATAAATTATATCATGGTATATACAAATGAATCCTATTATACGGAAGTTACCCGATACTATCCATCAGCACATATTATTTCTTCGGAAGCTTGTACTGAATTTGATAATTAGGGGAGACTATTTCGGTTTTTCCACCGAATAAAAAAATCAGTATTTGACTTGTTTTGCCTGTAAAACAAGACGAAAATTAATGATTAATATATTCAATAATGAAGCCATACAGGTATGGCTTCATTATTGAATATATTAATAAACTGTAGCTAATTGTAATTTGAATAAAAATAATAGAATGTTAT